>JAHFBZ010000042.1 GCA_023249725.1 Methanobacteriaceae archaeon | reverse complement strand
AATAGAATAATAGCTTGATTAATAATGAAAAGAAATGAAAATTAAAATTAAATAGAATAACAGCTTGAAGATATGATTAATCTAAATCATGCTATAAATTAACTTTCTATAGAGTTATAAACTGCACTATAAGATGCACTGCCTGCCCTATTAAGGTCACTTTGAATATTTGAATCGTCACCTTCACTGATCCAATTTTCCCAGCTTTCTTTAGTTTTTAGGTGATTTTTTTGGAAAATAGAATTTAAATTTCCTGAATAATAAGATATTTTTGGTTTTAAAAACATCGCCCTAATTTCATATAATGTATGCAAAGGCTTAGACGTTCCACTTTCAAAATGAGGGCCAGCAAAACCATCAGACATATAATGAGTGGCCACACCATAGCAATAGCTAGAATAATCATAATTACCATTTTTATAACTAATTTTTCCCTGATTTGACCAGTATTTAGCCTTTTCAAGATTATAAGGATAAACATGGTATTTAAAATCTAAGAATTTAGTATCTGGATCATCTGAACCATCTATCATTAAATCTAAATTAAGATTTTTAGATACATTCTCCGGCAGCGAGTAATATGTCTGCTCTGCAATATCATGATGATTGGTTACTGACCAGGCCATAGCAGGAGATACAAAAAGAATGGGTATCAATGCTAAAAATATTAAATTAATATATTTTTTCATAATGCTCTGAATTTAAGGAATATCTAAATTAATCTGAAATTTTATTATTATTTTATAATATTTTGAATGCAACTTAATTCAACTTTATAATGTGTAGTTAATACTCCTATTTAAATTAATCGAATTATGTAAAAAAATAATAGTGATAATATTTAATTTACTTTAATCTCTAATTAATATTGTAAAATAAAAATTATATAAATGTCATACCATCTTAAACACATTTTCCAAAATAAAAAATCTATGCTAATTGCAAAAAGTATTTGATAATCAAAGACTATTTTTTAATATGGTTGAGAAAAAAGTTCTTGGTGCTAAAGACAGAAATAAAGTTCTAGTTTTACTATTTTTGGGAGTTTTTATGGGGGCACTGGATATTGGAATTGTCGGTCCCGCCCCTACCATCCATAGAATCATTTTTCAATATCAATGCACGTTCTGCATCATGGGTATTTGCTATTTATATTCTATTTTTCATGATTGGGACGCCATTAATGGCCAAACTTTCAGATATGTATGGTCGAAGATCAATTTATATTTTAGATGTAACTTTATTTGCCATTGGTTCAGCCATAGCCGCATTTTCATTTTCATTTGAGATGATGCTCTTGGGTAGGGCCATCCAAGGATTTGGTGCAGGGGGAATATTTCCGGTGGCCAGCGCATTCATTGGAGACACATTTCCACCTGAAAAGAGAGGTGGGGCTTTAGGAATTATTGGGTCCGTATTCGGATTTTCAGCTGTCATTGGGCCAATTTTAGGAGGATTACTATTAAAATACGGTTGGCAATGGTTATTTATTATTAATTTACCCATAGCACTGTTAGTTATTATATTAAGCTTCTTTATTCTGCCAGTGCCCAAGAAAAAGTGGGTATCCAACTTTGATTGGAAAGGTACTATTGTTCTTAGCGTATTAGTAACTTCTCTGGCATATGGAGTCAATCAGATAGAAACTGGAAATTTCTTGGGAAGTTTTATTTCCTTAAAAGTGTGGCCTTTCCTATTACTGGCATTACTACTAATCCCCGTGTTATGGAAAGTAGAAAAGAAGTCTGATGATCCTATTATTCAGGTGGACCTTTTTTCAAGTAAAGAAGTTAGATTGGCCACCGGAATTTCCATTGGTACTGGTTTATCCCAGTCTGCAATTATCTTTATTCCCAGTTTTGCAGTGGCAGCATTTAGTTTGTCCATTACCGATGCCAGTTTTATGTTAATTCCTCTGGTTTTGACCATGACTATCTTTGCACCAATAGTAGGCCTGTTATTGGACCGGCTGGGATCTAAAATAATTATTTTAGTGGGATCATTTCTGCTAATTGTAGGAATGATAATGATTTCACTTCTGGGCAGCAATACTTATATTTTTATTATATCCGAGGTAATAATGGGTATGGGCCTAATAACTATTTTAGGATCTCCATTAAGATATATAATGCTTTCTGAAAGCCCACCGAAAGAAAGAGCTTCTGGACAGGCACTTATAAATATAAATTCTAGTGTCGGACAGTTAATTGGAGGTGCATTTATTGGAACCGTTATTGCATCCCAAACAGGATTATCCGGATATGAAACTGCCTATTTATTGATAGCCTTTGTGGGAATAGTAATTCTCGGCCTGGCCTTTGGATTAAAAAGTAGAAATGAACAATTAGAAACAACAAAAAGTAATTTTTAAAAGTAGAACCTCAAGCAATTGAAAACAACAAGAAGTAATTTTTAAAATAAGTAGAGGTGATGTTATGGCTAAAGATTGTGAAGTAGATAAAGCCTTTGAGGCCGAACTTAAAGGGAAAATGGGGTGGAAGTGTTCGTGTTCACTGGATATTGTAGATAAAGAATCAACTCTGCGACAGATCAATTGCAAAAAATGTGGAAAAATATTTAAAACCAATACCGACACAGATTTGTGTTTTGATTGTAGAAATAAAAAATGAAAGTTCTTTCTTTAATTTTTATTTTCTATTCTTTTTTCAATTTTTAAAAATTTCAGATTTTTAAATAGCACACAATGATTCTTTAAGAAATATTTTCAAGAAAAAAAATAAAAATAATTTTTTTAAGTCATTATTTTTATTCTAAAATCAAATAATAAAATTCCATTATTTTTAGGCCAAATAGAATCTTAAAAATACACCTATTTAAATCAGCCAGTATAGGGTATCTACATCATATACGAACAGTTCTTCAATTTGTGTTTGTAATCTCTACTCATTCAATTTCTCGATTAAAAAAACAAAACAAATCACTGTTAAAAAACTTAATAAGAATTAAAAAACAAAATATTATTATAAATAAGTCAGTTTCGTGAATTTTGATTATAACTATATGGAGATAAAAAATGGAAAGTTTCAATATTAAAGAAATACCCAAACTAATCTTTTCTATTTTGATTGTATTTGTAACTGGAACTATTGGCAGTCTGGCCACCTTACCTGAAATTACAACATGGTATTCTGCCCTGGCCAAACCTGAATGGACCCCACCGAACTGGGCATTTGGGCCAATCTGGTCAACTTTATATGTTCTGATGGGAATTGCTCTATTTTTAGTCTGGAGAGAAGGATTGGAAAGAAAAGACGTTCGTTATGCTATTTTGATATTTGCTGTGCAATTGGCCCTTAATTTGGCCTGGTCACTGGTATTCTTTGGATTGCACTCCATATTAGGTGGTATGGTAATTATATTCTTCCTATGGATCGCCATCTGGGTAAATATATTTGCATTTTATATTATATCCAAACCAGCAGGCCTTATTTTAGTGCCTTATTTGATATGGGTTAGTATAGCGTCTTATTTGAATTATTCAGTTTATATACTGAATTAAATTATTTATTTTTTTATTTTTTTCTTTTTAACCAGATATTTAAATAGCAAGTTTAACAATATAATAATTGCTTGTTTTAGGTTGCCCCTAAAATGAGTAATTTAGTTATTGTTTGATTTGAAGTAGGATCACAAATCAAATGATAACTATAACTTTTCTAATTTTTATAAAAAATTTATTTTAAAAGATATTTTCTAAAAAGTTTTGGTGAGGTTGACTAATATGGCAAAAGAAATAAAACAATTAGTAGTAGGCATAACCCGAGAGGGAGAGATAGTTGTTAAAAGTGGAAGAGGCAAAATGTACCCTGTTCAAAAATCGGCCGATTTAGAATTCACTTGCGAAGATCTATTCAAAGATGTTGAAAAAGAATTATTCGCCACTATAGATACTGAGGCCCAACCTTGGGAATGTATTTCTATTGAATAGAATTAATTAAATTATTTTTCATTTTATTATACTTATTTTTAAAATTCATTTTACTATAGCATTTGAATTTTCTTATTATTTTTATTCAAATTATCTGAATTGCTAGTGTTTACTGAACTATTTACTAATTTTTTATCAATTTAGTTAAAAACTAAAAAAAACTATTAAGGTTATATAGTAACTCCATGGAATATCTTTTGGTACACTCATAACATAAATAAATGATTTAAACTCATATAAAAAGTAATAAATAATTGATGAAACCAATTATTTGTAAATATTATAATTGGGTGAAAATAATGGGTGAGTTTAAGCGTAAATGTTCTCATTGTGGGTCAGATAATAGTTATTCTAATAAATTTTGTTTGAAATGTGGAAGAAAGCTTCCAGAATCACCAATAGATCATTATGGTGACTTTTCCAAAAAGAATCCTGATTTTTATGATAATCTAAAAAATAAATCCAATAAAGACCAATTAAATAAAATTAAAGATAAGCCCAAGATTAAAAAAGAGAAACCTGAAGGTTTTAGAAATTGGTGGAAATCTAAAGACTTCATTACTAAATCATTAATATTAGTAGGAGGAGGAGTTATTCTTTTCTTTATTTTAATAGGAGTAATAGTAAGTCAACTTCCAGATACAGCAACTAATGAAACCACAAATAATAGTACTGTTGTACCTGAAGAGAGTGTGATTAATGATAATCAAGAAGATAATCAACAACAAAAACAGGATCAAATAGATGAAATCGAGAATTCTAAAGCATTAAAGGATTCTGTTGAACATTTAATACAAGATGGTTATTCATATGATCAAGCTACTGTCAGAAATATTAAAGTTGATGAATTAATATCAAAAAATGAAGTCATAGTTTCATATGATGTTGATTGGATAGATGAATATGGTGATACAAAAACAGAGCATAAAACAGGTGTAACTTTTGTAAAAAAAGATGGAAAATGGGATTATCCCTACTAATTTTTTTAATTATAATTAATTAAAGGAGAGGAATTGAATGACATTAGATCCTTATTCAGTGACTTTATTATCTGGTGCAGGTGGTGCTGTTGCTGCTGAATTTTTTAAAAAAGCTTGGAACTCTGGAGAAAGATGGCTGAATAAATATTTTCAAGAACATCAACCAGAAGCTCAAGAAAAAGCAAAAGAAAATGCACTTGATTTTTTAGTTGATTTAGGAAATAGAATCCAAAAATTAGAAAATGCTGCAGAAGACGATTCTATAATAAAAAATAAACTAGAAACCGCACTTTCCGACCCTGATTTCTCTGCTATTCTTAAAGATGCCATACTATTTTCTTCACGAACTTCTTCAGAAGAAAAACATAGTCTAATAGCACGAGTAGTTTCAGAAAGGCTCCTCTCAGAATCAGGTTCCATAGAATCCGCTATGAGAAATATGTCTATTGAAGCAATATTCCATCTTTCATCAGATCATTTACGTTTATTAGCCATTACGTGTTTTATGGAAACTATGGAACCTTCACAAGCGCCTTCAAATCTTCAAGAAGGAGAATATAAAAAGTGGTGGGCTGAATGGTTTATTAAACATATTAAAGCTTTAATGCCTAAAGGAGAAGTTCTATATTTTGATTACATTCATTTAGTATCTGTATCATGTGCTGCATTAAGTCCACTTTCAATCCAATTAAAAGATATTATTTCAAACAATTCTAAATTGAATTTATATGATGTTGACCTATTAAAAGAATATAGTATCGGCTTAGAACTATTGAATTTATGGAATGAAGGTATTAAACAAGTTCGTTTAACATCTATTGGATATCACCTAGGAGTATATGTTATTGAAGAAATTTTTGATGAAGAAATTGATTTCAAATTTAGAAAATCAAAATAGTAAGTTATTAGATAAATATTATCTTAATAAACTATTGTCCAAATTAGTAATTTTTTGCTTAATTTAACAAAAAAACTGAGAACCTATAATAAATTAACCACTGACCCTATATGTCCTTGTTTAAATAAACATGTTTTCAGGGTCAATTTTCACTGAAATTTGTCTAAAATAGTTAGATTTAACTTCGCTAAACTAACCTATAACGAACATTAAAGTTTTCATCCCTAAAATCAGCAATTTACTAAGTAAATATTCAATTTTTTAGTATTGTTTTTCTTTTAAGAATTATATTTGTAAAAATTTTGTAAATGTTAAAAAATTAGCACAATTTATAAAAAATCATCATGTATTATAAACTATAAAAATATTAAAAAAAATTATACAAAAAATAAGATAACATAACACAAACAATAATCAAACAGAATTAATAATATAATTAAACAAAATAAATATCTTAAAAAAGCAAAGTCAAAACTAAAAATATAAAAGAATTAAAATTATAATTATTCAAATTAAATAATTCACAAGTAGAAAAAATTTCTTCTTGTAAATATTGTAAATAGAAAATTATAAATTTAAATTTATTCTACTATTTCAGCGAAGGCAAAGTTCCTTCTAGTAGCGTTAATTCTAATTTTTACTTCATCGCCAACTTTAGCGCCTGAAACAAAAATCACAAAACCTTCAATACGGGTTATTCCGTCTCCGTCTCTTCCCATATCTTCAATTTTAACATCATATTCGTCTCCTTCATTAATAGGAGAAGAATTACCTTTATTGTCATTACCGTAATTATTTCCAAACAAATTTTTCACATCCAATATTAGTCAACTTAATGACTAATAAAACTGTGTTTGATGCACTATATATAGTTATGGTGAGAATCCTTAAAAATAAAGTAATAAAATCAAGTGCCACTAATAGAACCGGGCAATTCTATCAAATCTGGATTGAAAATAAAATTAATCATTAAAACAAAAAATAGAAAATAGTATTAAGTTTCAAAAACAAAAATATAAATTGTATTTATACGACCAAGAATATCTTAAAATTTTATCAGGAAGGTGATTTAATGTCAGAGGTATATGAAAAAATGGTTAAAGAAGCAATATCTGCACAAAGAGCAGATGTTGACACTGTAAAGTCAAAGAGGGGGTCAAAATTCCATATAAAAGACACCAAGGCCTACTTTGATGTAGTACAGAAAATGAAAGCAGTTGGTGATCAAAGTAAATCAGTAATAGATTTACATGTGGACTCTGTTACATCCCATTACAACATTTTAACCAGCTTAACAGATACCATACGGCCTGAAGACGATCCTTTTGTAGAACATTATCAAACCCCTGTAATTCTGGAAATATTAAGAGATGAAGACCCTGAATTTGAAAAAAGCATGAATAAATTTATTGATGCAATTTCAAAAGCAGAGGCTTTAGTTGGACGAGAAGTAGTACGTAGATACGGTGGATTCTATGGACCAACATGTGTAGTCGATTTTGCCTTGATTCCAGGAAGTACCAGTAATGTGGTAAATCAAATATTAAAAACTACAGATATGCCAGAAACCCATAAACAGGCCATATTATCCGCAAAATCCTGGGGAATGAATACCTCTTATGGAATAGGAGAAGTATTTGGTAGCGAAGTTGAAAAAGGCTCTACGGTAAGGCAGGCTGTGGAAAAAGAAATAGAAATGGTCAAATACATCTATCAAGAGCCTGTTGATGCCCAGGCCAAACTAATGGACTCATTAGGCCACACTTCATTTGATGTTAGGGCCTATATGTCCCAGTACCGCCAAAAAATGGAAAAAACTATAAAAAATGCCGTGGATGATGATGTACATTATGCAAATATACTAACTGTGCCGGCCTACTGTGTAGGAGATATTTCACACCATATAGCCCAATCCACATTTAATATGTGTAAAGATGATATGACCATGGCCATAATTGAAGCTACCACCGATGTTATGGATCAAACACTAAACAACGCATTTCCTAATTTTAAAAGTGAATATGAAATATTATCACTGGCCACTGGTTCATCAGCATGTGCAGTAGAGTACATTCTGGAATTAGACGGTTTTAATGCACCAATGGTGGTTGATCTGTTAACCAAAAGATTCCATAACTTTGTGCAGCTCAAACCAGACCGTGGAGCAGCCGCCGAGCTTCACAACTGTGATTTCATGGATATGATATACCGGGGATGGGGCCATCTGGATAAAGCTAGAAGAGTTAAAAACGGTTCTCCAGGACCATTGAAACCTAAAATTGCTGGATTTGAAGTTGATTTAAGTCCGATAGATAAAAATGAAGTAGTTATGAATCCACAGAGATACACATATCCTGCCTGCGCTATAACAGTCCGATACTCATCATTAATGAGATTAGCTGATTATCCATGTTTATTAACCAGTGAACCGGTCACGGCCACATTAATGACCAATATTATAGCTCTTCACAAGGAAAATGCTGCATCCCCCGCTAGAACTTGTAAAAACTGTGCAGCCGCATCATTAGTGGACTTTAGACACTCCCACTGCCAATGGAAAGAAGCTGTGTAATTTCAATCCATTAAATTAATTCATAAATTTATTTTTTGAATTAAAAATAATTTTAGAAAATTAAATTAATTTGGGGTGAATAAAATGAAATGTTATATCTGTGCAGAAGAAGGAAAAGATAGTGATGCTGTGGCCATTTGCATTGTTTGTGGAATGGGTTTGTGCATGAAACATTCCATAAGAGAAGAAACCGAAGTATGGTCCGGAGGTTATCCATTTCCCGCGGAAAAAATGGATAAAACCTTGCCAAGAATTTTATGCCGTTATTGTTACGGGGCACTTAAAGAGGGATCTTAATGGTTTCCATAGCAAAAAGATCACTGGCTGAGTTTATTGGAACATTCTTTCTAGTTTTTTTTGGAGCAGGAGCTGCCGTAATTACTTTAATGATTAGTAAAGGTCAAACACCTCCTAACAGCTTTAATATAGGCATTGGTACTTTAGGTGGATTTGCAGATTGGTTAGCCATTGGTCTAGCATTTGGTCTAGCAATAATGGCCAGTATTTATGCATTTGGAAGAATATCTGGTTGTCATATAAACCCCGCAGTCACCTTGGGATTATGGTCTATAAAGAAATTCCCTTCCAGTGATGTAGGACCTTATATAGCTGCCCAGTTAGCCGGGGCCAGTGTGGCCAGTATATTATTCGCATCCATAGTAGGGATGAGTGCGGTTACCGTGGGTGGTTTAGGAGCTACAGCTCCGTTTCCTGGAATCGGGTATGTTCCGGCCATTATCGCTGAGGCCATAGGAACATTTCTGTTGATGATCACTATTATGGGTGTAGCGGTGGATAGAAAAGCCCCGTCAGGATTTGCAGGCATAATAATCGGATTAACCGTAGCAGGAATTATTACTACACTGGGAAATATAACAGGAGCATCAATAAATCCCGCCCGAACATTTGGGCCTTATTTAGGCGATTTGATATTTGGTGGGGCTAATTTATGGTATTATTTCCCTATTTATGTGATAGGGCCCGTAATTGGCGCCATATTGGCGGCATTTACTTACCAATACCTGTACAATGACTTGGAAAACTAATAAATATTTCAATTATTTTTATTTTTGTAATTAGTAGAAACAAAGTATTATCCGAATAATTGACTTTTTATTAATCTATTATTTATATAACCTTACTAAAATTTAATAATCAATGGCATTTTTAGTAAATTAATTTTATATTAAAAATAGAAATTTTTGCAATATTGGAGAGAATTTATGGCAATTTTAATAAATAGAGATGGGACTATTTCTTTCAGAAATGCATCAATAATATCCTTATTAATTTTAATTATATTTACAATCACCATCCTATTTTTTAGAAATGATACCTATATTAAATCAGCTTTCAGTGACATAATTACCCCTCTAATAAATTTATTGGTAGTAATTAGTTTGTTATACGCTGCCAAACTTTCAAAAGTATATGGAAAAAGAGTATATTTGGCCTGGTTGATTTTAGGTATCGGACAGTTATTTTTTACTCTGGGAGATATCTCATGGGGATATATAGAGCTTTATTTAAATCAAAGTCCTATTTTTTCCATATCGGACATATTTTATTTAGCATATTATCCATTATTTGTTTTAGGAATATTTTTATTGCCTCGAGCTCATTTTAATAGATTAGATTTATCAAAAATTGTTTTAGATATTTTAGTTGTTGGAGTAACAACAGGTATGTTGTTATGGACATTTCTAATTCTTCCATTATTCACGAATGTGGAAGGAAACCTCCAATCAGCATATTTATTTTTATCTTACGTTATTTTAGATTTTATGCTATTATTCGCTTTATTAGACTTGATTTATAGCAGAATCAGTAGTATAAAAAAAAATACATTATTTTTATTAGCTGCAGGTGTATTTTTTCAGATAATTAGTGATATATTTTTTATTTACCAAACAATTCATGGAACTTTTGAATCCGGCAGTTTAATAGATATTGGTTGGATAATTGGATTTTTACTTATAGGATTAGCCGGCATACTTCAAATCAATGCCTCTATTCAAAAACGAAACGAAAATCCTGATAAATCTAAAAATAAAACTAAAGAAGCGGTAATTCGTCCAGAATGGACATCTTATTTGCCATTCATTTGGATAATTTTAGCTTATTTGACTTTCGCCTGGAGTTACCATCAGAAACAGCTAACTAATTTAGAGACCGTAATATGGGCGGGAACTCTAATTATTGCATTGGTAATCATCAGACAAATAATCTCCTTTAGAGAAATTAGTCATCTTTATAATTCAGCGGAAGATGAGATTTTAAAACGAGTTAAAACAGAACAAATATTAAAAGAAGAAAGAGATAATGCCCAAAGGTATTTAGATATCGCCGGAGTGATTATTCTAGTTCTAGATACTAAAGGAAAAGTTATTTTAATAAATAAAAAGGGATCTCATGTTTTAAAATATAAAGAAAATGAAATTATTGGGAAAATTTGGCATGAAAACTTCTTGAGTGAAAAGAATAGAAACGAAAATAAAGAAGCATTTAATAAATCATTGAAAGAAGATATTGTTAATTTTGAACGTCAAGAAAGTTCAGTTTTAACCAAAAATGGAGAAGAAAGAGTTATTTCTTGGACTAACCGTTTAATGACTGATGCTGACGGTAAAATTATTGGATTAATTAGTTCTGGTGAAGATATAACTGAACGGAAAATAGAAGAGTTAAAAAAGAAAAAAAGTGTTGAAAATACTATCAAACGACAAAATGCACTCATTGATTTATCAAGGAAAGATATTTCTGAATTAAAAGAATTTTTAAGGGAATTAACCGAAGTAGATTCAAAAATTTTGAATGTAGAAAGAGTAAGCATATGGTTTTTCAATGAGGATATGACCAAAATTCACTGCAAAGACCAGTATAATTTAATTAAAGATTCCCACGAAGATGGAACTATTTTAGAAGCATCCAAATATCCCCATTATTTCAAAGCATTAACAGAATTCCACAGCATCTCAGCCAGCAATGCGCAGAATGATCCGCTAACCAAAGAGTTTACAGAAACTTATTTGAAACCATTAAATATTGTTTCTATGATGGATACTCCAATTTGGCTCAAAGGAAAGTTAATAGGTGTGATATGCCACGAACATATAGGGAACAAATTAAAAGAATGGACCTTAGAAGAGCAGGACTTTTCAGGAACCATATCAAATATGGTTTCATTATCATTAGAGGCAGATGAACACCGCAAAGCAGAAGAAAAAATAAAAGAATCATTAGAAGAAAAAGAAGTGCTTCTTAAAGAAATCCATCACAGAGTCAAAAATAACATGCAAATCATATCAAGCATTCTAAGCTTGCAATCACGACAAATTACTGATCCTGAGACCATTAATATCTTTAAAGAAAGTCAAAGCAGAGTAAAATCCATGTCCATGATACATGAACGGCTTTATAAATCAGAAAACCTTTCAAGTATTAATTTTGGTGAATACATTAACAGTTTATCCTTAGATCTTTTAGGAACCTATGCTCCTAATCCTGACTTAATAGAACTGAATATTAATGCCGAAAAAATTGAAATAAATATTGATACTGTAATTCCTTGTGGCCTGATATTAACCGAACTTGTTTCAAATGCATTTAAATACGCATTTCCCGAAGAAAGAAAAGGTAAAATAACAATTGATTTCTATAAAGAGAGAGATTTATTTACACTTAAAGTAAGCGATAATGGAGTAGGACTTCCCAAGTCATTAGATTATAAGAATACTAAGTCATTAGGATTATTGCTTGTAAATTCATTAATAAACCAGATTGATGGGGATTTAACTCTAGAAACATCTAAGGGAACAACATTTATCATTAAATTTAAGGAAATAACTTACAAAAATAGATTCTAACACATATTATTCATTTAAATTAATTACATTAATTAATAGAATTTAACAACTAACCTATTTATTGTAATTAAATTTAAAATAATATCAAAAATAAGTATTTATAAAAGATTTTATGATAATCTTATTATTTTATAAAATAGAAAAAAAGAAAATTTAGATAGATAATTTTGAGATTCTATCCATAGCTTCTTTAGTATTTTCCAGAGTATTAAATGCCGTAATTCTGAAGTAGCCTTCTCCACTAGGGCCAAATCCTACCCCTGGAGTTCCCACAACATTGGCTTCAGTTAATAGCAAATCAAAGAATCCCCATGAATCCATACCTTCCGGGGTTTTAACCCAGATATAAGGGGAATTTATACCACCATAAACATTTAGGCCAATTTCTATCAAACTTTCCCGAATGATAGCTGCATTTTTCATGTAATAACTGATTGATTCCGCGATTTCTTTTTGTCCTTCATCACTGTAAACTGCTTGTGCCGCTTTTTGTATAGGATATGAAACACCATTGAATTTAGTAGTCTGTCTTCTATTCCACAAGGGATTAATGGCCTGAGCATTGCCTTCTTCATCATATCCCATTAGTTCTTTAGGTACCACAGTATAAGCACATCTGGTCCCCGTGAACCCTGCGTTTTTAGAGAAACTTCTAAATTCTATGGCCACCTCTTTGGCCCCTTCTATTTCATAAATACTATGAGGAATGTCCTCTTCAGTTATGTAAGATTCATAGGCAGCGTCAAAGAGAATTATGGCCTTGTTTTTTCGGGCATAATTTACCCAGGTGGCCATCTGGTCTTTGTTTAGAGTAGTTCCAGTAGGGTTGTTAGGGAAACACAAGTAAATCAAATCCACTGGTTCTGATGGTAGTTCCGGCACGAAATCATTTTCCGCGGTGCAGGGGAGATAAACCAGCTTTTCATATCTTCCATCTTCACCCATAGGGCCTGTTCTACCAGCCATCACATTAGTTTCCACATATACTGGGTAAACCGGGTCAGTAACAGCCACTACATTGTCCAGGCCAAATATTTCTTGAATATTGCCCGTGTCACACTTGGCACCGTCACTTACAAAAACTTCGTCCTCAGATAGTTCTATTCCACGAGGTCGGAAATCATTTTCAATAATATCCTTTATTAAAAAAGAATATCCTTGTTCAGGCCCATAACCCATAAAAGTTTCACTCTGGCCCATTTCATCCACTGCTTTATGGAATTCTTTAATAACTGCTTGGGGCAGAGGCCTAGTGACATCCCCTATCCCCATACGAATAATAGGTGCATCTGGATTTTCTTCCTGGAATTTATTCACTTTTTGATTGATTTCAGCGAATATATAGCTGCTTTTAAGCAATAAATAGTTTTCATTTATTTTTACTGGCATAATACCACATTATCCTTTTTAATATTATTTTAGTGAATTTAATGATAATTAAATAAATATTTAAATATTTATTTTAAATTAATACTTTCTACAAGTATGAAATTATTTATGGGTGAAGTAGAATTTTATCTTTTCTGATGTTATTTCATCTACCCGTGCAAATCCAAATCTTTCTAATTGGACTTCATCATCTACTGAAAGTTTTCTGCAATCCGGTTCACAGAATCCTTCAACAATACTTGCATCAGGCATTACCACTTCTGCAGAAATATTATCCTCAGCAGGAACCCATTGAACTACTTGGGCCTTTATAGAGCGGGCCTCTTCAAAGGATTGGCTGTGATAGATAACATTTTCACCATTGATAGAAACATTTACGGCATCCATTAACCTTAAGATTTTTCCATCACTTCCAGATTTAATTTCAGATTCAGATTTTTCAGAAATGGTAGTTTTTAAATCGTCCGCTGCTAAATAAACTTCACCATTAAATGGTAAATTCCGCTCTCCTCGCTCTAAAAAGTCAGGGTGTAGTGGCCTTTCAATAGTTTGGCATACATCAACTGGAACCTCTTGAATAGTAACTCTTTTTGGTTTCCACACAAAGAAATAACGGTTTGCAGTCTCCTCAAGGATATTACGGTTTAATCCATAAACTTTTTTCCAACTTATAATTGAATCAGAAATTTTAGTCCCAATTTCCTTCATTAACTCCTGAATGGAATCTGGAGTGATTCCTCTTCGAGCAATAGATCTAATAGTTCCTAAACGAGGGTCGTCCCATCCCCAATATTTTCCTTCTTCAATTCCAGCAAGGGCTTGGGAAGTACTTAAGGCCACATCATCCATTTTTAGTCGGCCATAGTGAATAAATGCTGGAATTTCCCATCCAAAGTGGTTGTAAAGATACGATTGTTTTTCTGAGTTGGCCAAATGGTCTTTTCCTCTTAAAACATGAGTTATACCCATTAAATGATCATCTACCGCCACTGAAAAGTTCATCATAGGATAAATTTTGTATTTAAAACCGATTCTAGGATGTTCTGCATCCACAATCCTCATAGCCACCCAATCACGAATCGCAGGATTTTTATGATTTATATCAGTTTTAACTCTTAAAACAGCGTCACCTTCATCCATATTGAACATTTTTTCCCAGGATTTAAGACTTTCTTCTACAGATGAGTCCCGACATGGACAAGGCTGGCAATTATCCTTTAACTTCTTGAATTCTCCTCCATCACAAGAGCACATATAAGCCTGGCCTAATTCAATGAGTTTTTTTGCATAATCATAATATATAGGAATTCTATCACTTTGAATAAATGTTTCATGATACTCTACTCCCATCCAGGCCAGATCTTCAGGAATCATTTCATATGCATCCATGTAAACTCTACGTGGATCTGTATCTTCAATACGCAGTACTAATTTACCTTTGTACCTTTTTGCATATTCCTGGTTTAAAACTGCTGCTCGGGCATGACCAATATGTAGCGGTCCGCTTGGATTAGGGGCGAATCTTAAAACAACATTTTCATGAGGTTCAGGTAGATCACTTAGGCCCTTGTCCTCAGTTTTCTTTTTTTCTTCTACTTTTCCACCTAATTTTTCAAGTTCCAAAGATTGATCTTCAAAGCTCATAGAATTGACTTTTTCAACCACTGATTTTGCTAGTGGAACAATCTTTTTGGATTCTTTTCGGAGTTCCGGCTCAGAACTCATAATTGAACCGACCACCGCCCCTTCATTGGCCTTGCCCTTGTGTTTAATTGCATTAATTAGAGAATATTTATAAATCACATTTTCTAAGTCACTCATAGAACCACCCATTGAATAGATTTTTATATTTAAATATTGAACTTTAAAGTGAAAATAACCATGAATATAAATTCCAGTGCAGGTTAAGTTAATTGTGTTACCTGATTGGAACATTAATTCGTTAGAAATCGGACTTTACTATATCCGATATAATAAATTGAATATAATTAAAATATAATATAATTAAAATATAATAATATATAATTTTAAAATTTTAAATAAGAATTAATAAAATTTAAGAAAATTCAATAATTTAACTAAATTATCTAATTTAGATTGGATATGATTATTTTAATCCATAAATAAAATTATTCTGATTAAATCTTCTTAAATTAATTTAAGACAACAATTTATTTAGTTATTTATTTTAATCATTATTTTTTAATGCTGTCTTTGTAAAACAAAATCAGCAATCAATAAAAGTGCATCTTTTGCTTCAGAATCATCCAATATATCGAGTAGTTCCTTCGCTTTCTTCACATTATCCAGGGCCAAGTCATGAGCATATTGAATGGAACCATATTTTTCAAAGATACTTATAGCCTCCTCTACCCTATCAGGATTATTTTCTTTAAGAATAGTAATTAGAGTTTCTTTATCTTCTGGAGAAGCCTCTGCTAATGCCTTAACCACCATTAAAGTCATTTTTCCTTCAACTATGTCACTGCCCACCGGTTTACCTAAGGATTCTTCATCACTTATAACATCAAGATAGTCATCTTGTATCTGGAAAGAAAGGCCAATTAATCTACCATACTCGGATAATGCCTCCACCTGCTCAGGATTTCCCCCACCCATAATAGCACCGGCCTTGGTAGCAGCAGCTATTAATGCAGCAGTTTTTTTGTAGATCATATTCATATATTCTGATTCCTTAACATCAAATTGTTCCTCAAAGCTCATATCGCAAGCTTGGCCTTCACATATTTTTATACATGAATCAACTACTACTGCTAAAGCTTCATTAACTCGCTTATAAGATGAAACATCAATCTTTGTCCTGATGACTGTTTCAAAAGCCTTGGAGAAGAGAGTATCACCTGCTAAAATAGCCATAGGTTCACCCCAAAGAACATGCACTGATGGTTCTCCTCTGCGCATGTCATCTTTGTCCATTATATCGTCGTGAATCAATGAAAAAGTGTGGATCAATTCTATAGCAGCTGCTGTTTTTAAAGCGTATTCTGGTTTTCCGCCTACTGCCTGACAGCTTAAAACCGCGAGAGACGGCCTTATTTTTTTCCCACCAGCACTTGTAAGGTGATTTGATGAATCACGAAGTGCCTTTGGATTAATACTTGATAATGCTTCTTCAATTTCATGATCAATGCTTGCAGAATATTTTTTTAGAATTTCGATTACTTCACTCATCAAACCCCTCCATCAAAAACTTGTGCTTGTCCATTTCTAAGTACGTGAACATCATTACCCATTTTATACCCTTCTTCCTCAGCAAGTTCTGCATAAGCAGATAACATGTTAAGATCCCCATGTGATGGAATTATATGTACTGGGTTTAGCATTCTTATAAAGTCCCGGTGGTCCTCTCTTCCAGCATGCCCTGAAACGTGAGCATTGCTGTATATTCTGGCCCCACTAGAACCTAAACGTCTTTCCATAAGATTCCTATTTGCGATATTCATAGGATTAGGAATAACTGGAGCAGATATTACTACATTGTCTCCTCTTTGAATATTAAATTGAGTTTTTGCATTAGCAATACGAGGTAGTAATGCATCAGGTTCTCCCTGGTGACCGGTTGTAATTAATAAATAATCTTCTCTTTTATCTTCCGCCCGAGCAAGCGCCTTGCTTACGGATTTAGGACTTCCATAAATACTGGCATTAGGTGGAAGTTTAAGAATACCCATGTTTTCTGCTAGAGAACAATATCTCTCCATTGAACGGCCTAAAAGTAGCATTTGACGATCGCTCTGGCTTGCTATATCACTAATAGCTTGAATTCGCTCAATATGTGAAGAAAAAGTGGTGACCACCATTCCCTCCTTTTCTTCCATTGGACCTAACATAATATCTTCTAAAACCATTTTAGCTACTTTTTCAGAGTGTGTTTTTACTTCTTGCATCTCTGCTGCTCGAGTAGTCTCTACTATAAGTGCTAGAACTCCTTTTCGTCCTAGTTCTCTTAGTCGACTGTAATCTGGTGGAGAAGATATTTTCTGGTGATTATCAAATTTAAAATCATTAGCATATACCACTATTCCTTCAGAAGTATGCAAAGCTGCCATAACTGCCTGAGGAATACTGTGAGTAGCATTGATAAACTCCAAGGTTATATCTGGAGATATTTGACATTTTTCACCCGCATTTAAAACCTGTAACCTATTAGAAACGCTAAATTTCTTTTCTCCTTTGATAGTTTGCTCTAAAAGTGCTAGGGTATAAGGTGTAGCAATTATAGGGGCACCATATCTATGAGCTAACTTAGCTACCGCACCAATGTGATCCAAATGTCCATGGGTGAATACAATGGCCCTTACCTTTCCATCGACATCTTTCATCAGAGTATCGTCTGGAATAACCCCTCTTTCAATTAAATCTAAACTATGCATTCGTGATATATCAGTATCTTCATGAATATGTAATCGGTCCAGGTGGATTCCCATGTCAAATATTACTACATCGTCTCCTACCTTAACAGCAGACATGTTCTTTCCTATTTCTTCATATCCACCAATAGCAATAACTTCTACGCTCACGTTATGACCTCCTTGCGTATTTTTGTGTATCAAAGCCCCTTTCTTGTAACCATTCTCTTGTTTGGCCTCTTATAATTAATTTAGATGATTTTAATTCCTCTAAATTAGATGCCCCAACCAGAAACATGGCTACTTTTAAAGACTCTTGGAATCTTTCAATAACTTTAATTATTTCTTTATAACCAATATAAGCTTCTTTTAAAACAGGTAAAGCAATTCCCACAGATTCAGCTCCGAGAGCAATTGCTTTTGCAGCATCTAAGCCACTCCTTATTCCTCCAGAAGATAATACTGGAATATTAACTGACTGAGTTACTTCCACCGTACTAACGGCTGTAGGTATTCCCCAGTCCCAATATAAATCACCCATATAAGTATCATCCGCGCGGTAAGTTTCCACTGCAGCCCAACTGGTTCCTCCAGAACCTGCTACATCTATAGCGTCAACACCTTTTTTTTCTAAAAGTACTGCGTCTTCAAATGAAATTCCGGCCCCAGTCTCTTTAGCAACTACTGGAACATCTACCGTTTTTACTATCTCACCAATGGAATCTAAAAATCCAGTGGCATCTATATCACCTTCAGGTTGAATAGATTCTTGTAAAGGATTTAAATGAACTGCCAAAGCATCAGCATCAATCATTTCAACTGCCTGATGTGCATATTCTATTTGAGGAGCTCCTATATTCCCGATTAAAAGGGAAGAAGGTGCTTCTTTTCTGGCCACATCATAAGTATTAATAAGTTCTGGGTTTTCAATAGCAGCTCTCTGGCTTCCTAAACCCATACCAATGCCTAATTTATCAACTGCTTTAGCTAATTCTCTATTTAATGATAAAGCAGAGGGATGACCCCCAGTCATGGCAGAAATAATTATGGGAGAATTTAATTCTTTCCCTAAGAGTTCTGTACTTAAATCAATTTTTTCTTTGTTTAATTCGGGTAATGCTCTATGAATAAATTCTACATCATTAAACCCTGTTTTTTTATTTTTATACTGCACATCACAGTGCGCGCATAGCAATAAATGTTCCAACTTCCTATCTGAAATCATTTTAACGTCCCTTTGTAATTAATCATTTGTGATTTATTAAATAATCGTTTAAATAATCAGGAATAATAAAGCCCAAACTAATCCAGACAATTTTAAATACTTTTTATAAACATTTCAAATTAATATTTGGATTTTTTTGGTATTTATTACCACCAAATTAATGTTTTTATGCAATAATTATGTTTTTATCAGAATATTAAGAATTATTTGTGATATTCATTGATCCTTTAACCTATTTAGTAACACTTAACATATAATATTGATTATTTTTATGCTATTTTTGTTTTTCTTAAGTATAATTTTAATTGAGTAATTAATTAGCAACTAATACCAATTGTTAACACTAATGCAAATTGAAATTGATAATCATGAACTTTTAATAAAGAATTTAAAATATCATTAGTAATTTAAAGCAAATTTATTATAAATCACATATCGGATATAATGATATATATCTAATTTAATATTTCAAAGTGTTTATTTCTTTCTTATAGTAGTACCCAGAACTTTTTCACCATATAATGCATTTTGAACAATATTTTCATGTTCAGCATTAATGATCTCAGAGGTTATTCCAATTTCAGCTAGTTCTAAAAGTTCTTTAATTTTCCCAACCATGCCTCCGGTGACATCAATATTTGTTGTGGAATCTAGTGATTCTAGGTCTTTTAATGAACTAAGCTCTGAAATTAATTCAGCATCTGAGTATTTTTTAGGATTTTTATTATATACTCCATCTACATCTGTACCTAAAATAACTCTTTCCGGCCTTAAATTTTTAGCCAGATAATTTATGATTTGGTCCCCAGAAACCACAGCTATTTTAATAGTTTCTTCTAAATCAGAAACTACATCTCCGTATATAACTGGAACACAACCATTTTCAAGATATTTTTTTATTATATTTAAATCTGCTAGTTCAATTCTTTTATTTCTAGTAATTATAAATGAAGAAGGTTGTATAGACACTACAGAAATCCCTTC
>JAHFBZ010000111.1 GCA_023249725.1 Methanobacteriaceae archaeon | reverse complement strand
CAACACGACCAACAAATTTTGCAAAAACATCAACCAAAGTACTAGCACCCGGAAACAAAACATTACCCACAACAGAAACTAAATCCTTAATATTTCTGTTATTCAAATGCAGTTTTTCAAGTAAATCGTTAAAAACATTCTTAAGTTGAACATATTTTTTACTGCTTTGTAATGTTTTAAGTAAATTAGATAATAATTTATTGTTTTTTAAGCTTTTAGGAAGTATTCTAGCTAAATATTTCCCCCCACCAGTGGCCAAGCGGGCCAGTGGAATGATAGCAATTAAATCTATTAAGAAATTACCCACAGAGACATTACCATGTTCATCCACTCCGGCCAAACCATCCAGGAGCCATTTTATATTTCCACCACCCCAGGTCTTATCCAGGTTACTATAACCATAGACATGAAACATAGTTGTATCCCAGAAATCCCAAAAATTACCTGTTTTCCCAGCTTTCTTACTAGCCTCACCCGATTTATAAGAAACATAATTAAAAATATTCCAATAATAAACCTCAACGGCTAAACTATTATAATCTTTCTTTTTAACCAGATTCTCCACATAACGTTTGTATTCCGGAGTGATCAAGGTTCTTTCCACACCAATATTCTTAGGAAACACAATATTAGAAATTATTTTAACTAAATCCGCACCAGAAGCAGTTTTAACAGTCGAAGTTGCTTTAACAGGTTTATTAGTAGATACTGGTTTACTAACCTTCACAATTATTGGTTTAGTGATTATAGGAATATTAGATTTAATTTTATTCAAAATCGTTTGCTTTTTAATTACAGGCTTAACAACTGGTTTAATAACAGGATTACTCGGTTTTGCAGGAGTAGAAATAACATTAAAACTAAGTAAACAACTATCGTTGGCCAGGAAACTATAGGCCATTAAATTAACGTTTTGTTTACCGACCTTCTCACCAGCAGGAACTTTATAACTGCCCTCCCAGTGTCCATTTAAGAAACTTAAATTAATTTTTACTCCCTTAATCAAAGCAACCACAGATTTCGCAGGATAAGAAGTTGAGGCGATTACCTTAACCCACTGCCCAGCCTTCAATGTTAAGGGCGTCAAATAACCATTTAATTTAAATTCAGGGTTGGAAACAAGCACTCCGTTAGCAAAAATATCGCCCCATTCATTGTGATCGTTATTGGTCATGTCACTGGCCCATGATGTGAATGAGACAACAGAGCCATTATAATTTATAGATGGCTCGTAACTATCACCATTAGCTTCAGATCCATTGACAGACCAGCTTATTTTAGTTATATCCCCTGTAAATAAGTCTTTAACAAAAATGTCCTTGGAATCAATTATATCTCCTGGAACCAGTGCTGATGCTTGTGAGATCTGATTTTTAGGAGTTGAATAAAGCCATCCATGGCCTGGAGATGCTGCACTAACCTGTGGAGGCCGATTTCCAGATTCAAATGCTACATATCTCCCATCACCACTTATAATGGGGTTTGAACTCTCCATACGAACTTCTTCACCTAATGAAGATTCACTGGCTCTTTTAGTAATATTATAAACCAAATCTCTAACAAAAACATCTCTTCGGCTAGTATTATCGCCATCAACCAAATTATCGGCCATTGATGAGAAAGCAACTCTTGTTCCGTCATTGCTAATAGAAGGTGTTGAAGAATAACTATTGGCCTGTTCCCCATTATTATTCAAACTAACAATTTTGATTACACCAGATACCATGTCCTTAACAAAAATATCCTCTGCATCATTGTTATCATTGTTAACTAAATTATTTGCAGAAGATACAAATGCAATAAACTGTCCATTAAAGCTTATAGATGGATTGTAACTTTCAACATTTCCCTGCTGGCCATTAGCACGTATACTAACTAATTTTGTAGTGTTCAAAATCAGATCTCTGATGAAAATATCTGACAATCCATTATTATCACCAGATACAAGATTACTGGCCCATGAACTGAAAGCTACAAATCTCCCATCACCACTTATAGAAGATTCTCCACAGTCACCATCTGCAGCATCTCCAACATTGTTTAGACTTATAATTTTAGTTATATTCAAAATTCTATCCCTTAAAAAAATCTGTGAAGATGATATCCCAGATTCCATGGAAGTAAATGTCACATATCTCCCATCACCACTTATAGAAGGTGAATAACCACCTATTAGACTACCAGATGATGAGCGACTAATGCATTCAGTATTGTTGCGTTCTAAATCTCGAATATAAACATCTATAATACCATTATTATCCCCATTGACCAGATTATTTGCATCTGATGAAAAAGCAAGATAGCGTCCATTACCACTCACCATAGATTGATAACTGAAACTATTGGACTGATTTCCAGAAGAAGAAATACTTTCCAGCAGAGTATCATTGGCCGCCCCTACAGGCCCATTCCATTGTAAAAATAAGGTAAATATCAATAATAAAACTAAAATTTTTTTATGCAATCAGTAGCACCCCTATCAACTATCGTAATAATATTACTTTATGATTAAGAGTTACTAAAGCATATATAAATTTTTCGATTTTATTCTATGAAAAGACCTTTAAATTACATTAAAAAAATTAATTTAAAATAAAAATGAGAATGAAATAAAAAAATAAAAGAAAAATTGAAAAGTTAATCTTTCATCAGACTGTACATAACGGCCTTCTGAGCATGGAGCCTGTTCTCGGCCTGGTCCCATACCACAGATTGAGGCCCGTCAATAACCCCTGCCGTGGTTTCCTGACCCCGAATGGCCGGTAAACAATGCATAAATATAGCACCTTCATTGGCCCGGCTCATTAATTCTTCATTAACCTGGAATGGCATAAAATCATTAATCCTTTGTTCTTGTTCTTTTTCATCACCCATACTGACCCACACATCAGTATAAAGAATATCCGCATTCTTTACTGCTTTTTTAATATCATAAATGATCTCTAAAACAGCCCCAGATTCTTTAGCCAGCCCCTGTGCTTTTTCAAATATTTCAGCATCAGGTTCATATCCTTCTGGACAGGCCACTGTCATATTCATTCCCAAAATTGCTGAAATTAAAAGCAAAGAATTACAGACGTTGTTTCCATCCCCTACAAAAACTAATTTTCCTTCAAAACTACCCTTGTGTTCTTTTATAGTCTGCATATCGGCCAGAACCTGACAAGGATGTTCTAAATCAGTCAAACCATTTATTACAGGAACTGAAGCATTCTCGGATAGTTCAACTACATCTTCGTGTTTGAGTGCTCTTATCATTATTCCGTCAACATAGCGGCTCAAGGCCCTGGCAGTATCAGATATAGGCTCTCCACGCCCTATTTGAAGGTCATTAGTAGATAAATATAAAGCATGACCTCCCAATTGGGCCATTCCCACTTCAAAAGATACTCGTGTTCGGGTGGATGATTTCTGAAATATCATGGCTAGGGTTTTATTTTTAAGAGGTTTATCATCAGATTTACCTTTTTTAAACCATGCAGCCAGATCCAGTAATTGAACCACTTGATCTTGAGTATCACAAACTGATAAAAGATGTTTCATTGTAATTCATCTCCAAATAAATGTAAAAGATATGTATAATTCTTAATAGAGAATATATTATGTATTATCGAGCTTAAAAATCTATTTAAAATTTTTAATATAACATGGAAATTTAGTATTTGCAATCAAAATATATCAAATTACTGTGTAACTCATCAGCTTAAAAATTAACCAACATTTTTTTAGTAATAAATGGGAAGTCAATGGAAAACTTAGGAGTAGATCTTCCATAGAAAATGAGTTATGAATATGTTTGTTATTAAAATTTCATAATCATCTATTAATTTCTTTTTTTATTAATTTAAGGATAGTAGGTTAATATAATTTTATTAGAATAGTAATTATTATTATTATTTTATATATATTTTTTTCTATTATTACATTATGATAAATTAATTTTTATAGTAATATAAATTATCTTTTTATATTAATTATAATGGATTCTGCAGGAAACATTTTAAAACAACAAACATATACCTTTGACTTGAATGCAGGAGCCAGCTATACAATCAACTTAGGAAACTATCCAATTGGAGCCTGTTTAAGTACAGATGAGTTTGTATACAACCCTACAACTACTAAACGAACCATTAGCATACGAAACACAGTATCCTATGGTACCTTCACACCATATGTACACTCATACAGCGTAGCTAACGTGCCTGCAAACTCCGCTAAAGCATCAGAAACAAAAAAACGCGTATGGATAGAAGACACAGCATTAACATGGTTATTAGTTAAAGCACCAGGACTAGTCTAAATAAACCTAATAACCCCTCTTATTTATTTTTAAAAGAATAAACACTGAAATATTCTAATTAACATAACCTCATAAAAATTATTCTACTTCTTCATGTAGTTTAAATAACTTCTAGTATTTTGATGAATTATTTTGCTAGGCCTGTCTGATTTTATTAATTGCCATGATTAATAATAAAGATTAAATAATAGGTTTTAAATAAAAATTTAAGCACATATTACCTCTCCTATTATTTTTGCTTTTTTTATTTCACTTTTTTACCTATTAACACGAGGAATATAATTCTGTGAAAAATCTTTTCTTATTATTTTCAATGTTATGGAGTTCGCCATCATTCCCCATGAAATCATCATGATACATTATCATATTAAGATGATGTTTAGTGAGGGAATTATCCCCTATATAAAAAATAGCTTTTCTAAAATCTGCTAAAGCATCATTAAAAACCATTTTACCTGTTCGCATTTCATAATAATAAAACATTTTTTTTAATTCCCCTATAATTAAATAATATAATATAGTAATTCCTGAGCTTATTTAAATTATAACGATTCCTGTTCTCCCTACATCTATTTAATTAGTTATTAATTAGAATAAATAAAATTTAAGTAGAAAAAGGATATAAAAATAGTAAAAAATATACTTGAAGTTATAAGAACTAATATAAAGTTATATTATAAATTATAATTAAAAAATGAATACTATTAATCTATATTGGACTAAAAAAAGCTCCTAAATTGCTCTGTTACGTTACAGATATATTTAAATTTCTTAGGTAATTACCTTATGAAATATAAAATTTGCAGGGATAATTCTTAAACGTTTCTCAAAAATTAGTTTCATATTATTCCTAATTTCAAAAATTAGAAAAAAAATGAGTAATATTGTGTTTTATTATCCCCTTATTTTCTTCATGTGGTCAATTCTCTTTTGAATAAGTTCTTTGGTTCCCACATCCCTACGGTGATACAAATCTCCCTTGACAAACTGAGTGGCCTCTTCACATATTTTTTCCGCTTCTTCAATGCTTTCACCGGCAGCTACCACTCCCAGTGCTCGTGAAGCAGAAGTATAGACCACATCATCCTTCTGATTAACTGCGGCGTAGTAAACCCTGCCCCCTAAATCAGATATAGTCTCTTCATAAACCATAATAGCTTGATTAGCAAATTTAGTTTCTGGATAACCATCCGGAACAATATACTTACAAACTGTGGCCTTGTTCTCAAATTCAGCCTTTTTAAGATTTCCATCCACAATACTCTGGCAGATATCAACCATACTTGATTTTAAAAGAGGAAGGACGTTCATGACCTCTGGATCTCCGAATCGAGCATTATATTCCACCAATCTGGGGCCTTCTTCACATAGCATGAACTGACCATAGAGAACTCCTTTATAAGAACCAGCTTCCTTTTTTATGGCATTGATAGTATCTTGCATTATTTTTACAGCATCATCATAATCTTTTTGATCCATGAATGGCAATAATCCATTCTTATCAGAGTAAGAACCCATTCCGCCAG
>JAHFBZ010000041.1 GCA_023249725.1 Methanobacteriaceae archaeon | reverse complement strand
ATATTTCAATGCAGCAGGAGCTGACCCCTCATCAGAAATAGGAGAATGGCACAATCCTGAAACTCACCTAATACCATTAATACTAGATGCTGCTTCAGAAAGAAGAGAATCAGTGAGCATTTATGGAACAAATTATCCTACTCCAGATGGAACTTGTATTAGAGATTATATTCACGTCCTTGATCTAGCCCAGGCCCACTATAAAGCACTAAAATACCTGAATGAAAAAAATAAAAGCCAAGTATTTAATTTAGGTAATGGGAACGGTTTTTCAGTTAAAGAAGTAATTCAAACTTGTCAGGAAGTAACTGGAAATAGGATTAAAGTTATAGAAGATGAACCTCGTCCCGGTGATCCACCTATTTTAGTGGGAAGTTCCAAAAAAGCACGTGAAGTACTAGGCTGGAATCCTCAATGGACAGATCTCCAGGATATTATATCCACCGCATGGAACTGGTACCAAAAGTTATATATGAACAATGACAATCTTTAACTTTAATAAAAATAGAATTCAGAAAAATCACTTTTTTGATGATTATTTAATAAAAAAAAATTTTAATTATATATTATTTATTAAACGGTGGATAACTTGGCAAGGCGAAAAGCACAAAGGGAACTGGAAAAAGGTATTGACCTTAAAGATAAAGGTAAATTCTTTGATGCCCTTCAACATATGCAAAATGCACTGGAAGTATTTTCTGATGCAGGAAATGCTGAGAAAACTGCAGACACCTTGTTAGAAATGGGTAAAACATACTGTCAGATGGGAGAAAATGATTTTGCCCAAGAAAGTTACTATAATTCATTAGAACTTTATAAAGACACTGAAGATCTTA
This sequence comes from Methanobacteriaceae archaeon, assembly GCA_023249725.1. Lineage (GTDB taxonomy): Archaea > Methanobacteriota > Methanobacteria > Methanobacteriales > Methanobacteriaceae > UBA349. The sequence goes on along the minus strand of JAHFBZ010000041.1, from coordinate 19,580 downwards.
TTGGTGAGGGCTATGCTTATGTAGGTATGGCCGAAATTCTAGAAAAAAGAAATAGGTATGATGAATCCCGTAATACATATCACAAGGCCATAAAGAAATTTAAAAAAGCGGGTGACAGTGAAAAAGAAGCTAAGGTTGTTTCACACTTAGCCAGTACTCTTGAAGCTCAAGGTGCATACCATGACGCCATCTATGAACACGAACGTTCATTAGAAATTAATAAAAAAGAAAAAGATCTTGCAAGCGAGCTATACAACTATGGGCGTATCTTAAAGCTTAAAAATAAAATAAAAGCAAATAAACCTACAAAATCTGAATTTTTAATTTTAATAGGATACTTGGGACTTTTAATTCTAGGAGAATTAGTTACAACCTATTATAATATGGAAATCGGATTGCTAATTCACTTTTCAGTTTTAGCTGCCCTACTAGTTCAATCATCTTTAACTAAATCTTTTACCTATGCTACGCTTCTTAGATCAATGATGGTACTGCCCATAATACGTATTATTGGGCTTACCATGCCCCTTATGAACATACCTACTCTTTACCTATTTCCTATAATTGCTATACCTTTATTTGCATCTTCCATTGCCTTGATGAAAATTCAAGGTATAAATAGAAAAAGAGTAGGACTAATAGGAGGTAATCTGAAAGTTCAACTTATAATTGCATTAACCGGGCCATTTTTAGGGTTTATTGAATACAATATATTGCATCCATTACCTTTAATCCATACTTTTGATGCCACCAATCTCTTATATGGTGTTATAATTCTTACCATATCCACTGGTCTGGCCGAAGAGCTATTATTCAGAGGGATAGTACAAAAAAATGCCGAAGATGTATTAGGAATGGCCATAGGATTACTATACACATCATTACTATTTACCAGTCTCCACATTGGCTGGATCTACATTACGGATTTGATATTTGTATTCTGTGTGGCTATATTCTATGGTTATGCCTTCCAAAAAACCAGAAGCATACTGGGGATTACCATTTCTCACGGACTTTCTAATTCCGTCTTATTCTTAGTAATGCCCTTTTTCATATTCTAAAAATAAATATTTTAAATATTTAATCCGGAATAAGAATTTCATAATAAGTATAGAAAAAATAATAAAAAAAGAATCTTAAATAATTGAAATTCTAATACTACTTTTAAAAAAATAATTGAAAAATAAAAAATTATTTACTTTTTTAGATTAATTACAATCCAATAAATCATTTAAATATTCAGTTAATTCTTTTTTTGCTTCTGGTTGTTCAAAAGCGAATTCTAAAGATGTTTTTAACCATTCAACTTTATTACCAATATCATAAGTCTTTCCCTGAAAAACATAGCCATAAATATCATCCAGAAGTCTCATAGCATCTGTTAATTGAATTTCCCCTCCAAAACCAGGAGGTACATCATCAATATGATCAAATATCTTGCTATCAAGCACATATCTACCCATGATGGCTAGATTAGAAGGTGCTTCATCAACAGATGGTTTTTCAACCATGTCTTCAATCAAGTAAAGATTTTCACCCTTTTCCTGACCTTTAATAATCCCATATCTTTCTACTTTATCTACTGGAACTTCTTCCACGGCAATGGCTGAAGAACCATATTTATCATGGACATCCATGAGTTGTTTAGTACATGGAACATCAGATCGAGTTATAGTATCCCCTAATAAAACAGCAAAAGGCTCCCCATCTATGTGCTTACGAGCACAGTGAATAGCATCTCCTAAACCTTTCTGTTCTTTTTGACGGACATAATAAATATCAGCCAACTCAGAGATAGCTTCAACTTCCCTCAAGTACTCATCTTTATCATTTTCTTTTAAAATATATTCAAGTTCAAATGAGCGGTCAAAATGATCCTCAATAGACCTTTTTCCTTTACCAGTTACAATCAGAATATCATCGATTCCAGAGGCCACAGCCTCTTCCACAACATACTGAATAGTTGGTTTGTCAAATACAGGTAACATTTCTTTAGGCTGGGCTTTGGTAGCAGGTAAAAATCGAGTACCTAAGCCTGCTGCGGGTATAACTGCTTTCATTGTAGTCACTCATCATATGTAAAATATATTATTGTTAATTTTTTTAGTATTTTCTGAAGTTTTTTGAGCATGAGGATAGTAAATATAGCTTGAAATTATTTTAATTCTTTTGTTTTCTTCAGCTAATGTAAAATTTCCCACCCAGTCTGTGGCTGGTCCAATAATAATAAATGTTCCAGAGAAATTTTGACCATTATTGGAAAAATTGCCATTACCATTCCATGCTGCACATTTCATTGTATAGTTTCCAGAAAATTCCGTACTGAACATAGCCCTCTTAAGATCCTTAGATAACAATGCAGAGACCGTATTATAATTAATTTTTATAAAATTAAGATGTCCCTGTCCAGATAACCCTTTTTCATCATAACATACTTGAGTCCCATTAATTTCATGCAAATCAAAAAATTGGGCTCCAGGCAAGTCAACTTTAAAATTAAAATCTTTTCCCTTACCATAAATAGAATAATATCCTGCTATAGAACCAGATTCTGGAGAAATAGGAGGTAACCACACATCAGATGTATAATTATAAGGTATTTGATCAAAAATAGCTCCTTGGACAGCACCAGTAGAGTAATCTAAAATGAAAAGACCACAGATGCCAATTAAAATAATACTAAATATAATCCAGTAGTTTCGATACATTACAATCACTAAAAAAAATGGAATTAATAGAATTAATGGATTAAGGAATTTTAGCCACTAATTCACATAGCGCTGGTGTTTGAGTAAATACAATGGAAATAGATCCATCTGCATTGACAGTAAGCACTTCTTCTTCATATACTAACTCATTGAAATGTTTTAAACCATTTAAGTTCTCAACATCTACTAGATTTTCACCTAAAAATACAGTATTGTTTGTAATATCAGCTGGTAGTTGACCAACAGTTAAGTTACCAACAAAAACATCATACTTAGTAATGTTAGATGGTGGATTTAAAGTATTGGACCATCCAAACATAGAAATATTCAAGTTTTGGGTAGGTACAGGTGTTGTACTATTATAAAGTCCTTTCCATCCAATAATTCGAATACTTGTTCCAGCAGGAAGTTTTTCATTGCCATATCCTAATAATTTACTTAAATCTATGACAACAGTTCCATTAACATTTTGAACAAACACTGATGATTGAGTACTTTCAGGTTTTCCACCGGTTCCAATCACTTGCAGTTCTTGGGAAGTTTGATTTACAGTTCCGTTATACGGTTTCATCCAAGTTTCAATATAGAAATTTTGTACAGTCCCATTTTTCAGAGTTGCATTTTGTATAATCATGTCAACATGTGCCCAAGTAGTACCATTATTTTCAATAGCAAACTTAGTTCCTTGATCACCCACTTGGGAATCAGCACTAGGTGTCATCATCATATATGCTGCAACACCAATAATAGCAACTAAAATCACTATTAAAGCTATAAAAAGTATATTTTTGTTCATTGTTTCACCTTACAAAATGGTTGCTATCTTGTAAGTAACAACAGCAGCGAAAACCAGCAAAAGAGGCATAATCGCGATATTAGACCCTTTTATAAACGAGCTTATTCGATTGCTATAATTTACTTCCGAGCTTAAAATTTCCTTTAAGGCCAGTAACAATATTAGAGCGATTACAGCTATTATACTGTAAGTCATTACTTGGCCCAAAGTAACAGCAGTTGTTGTTGTAGTTACAGTCGATATCATATTTTCCCCCGTCAATTATATAATATTCAATATTAATTAACGTTAATTAATATAATATATTTTATAAAAAGTGTTAGATATAAATCTTTTGATTTTAACCCTCTAATTAAATAATTAATCTTTATATATTCTAAATAAGAATTATAGGAAACTATCATTTATATTCAACCATTATTTAAATTAGAAATAAAATAAGTAAATTTTAATTAAATTAAAGCTATAACCATTTTACCCCAATAATATTTAAAAAGTCATCTCGAGATATTTTATTTATCAAAAGTGTTTTTTGATGACTTTTTAGTCCAGATATTATCTCTACATCCATTTTAGTCAATTTGGACAGTTCTTTAATAATTTCTTTATTGGCCTTCCCTTTTTGAGGTATGGCCTTTATTCTTATTTCTAATCTTTCTCGCCAAGAATTATAACCAGAAATTTCAAATTTAGATGCATTAGGTGAAACCTCAATATCCAGTAGAATTCCACCTTCAGTTTCTTTTATAGCTTTCATTTTATTCCCTAATAAAATTAAAAATACAAAATCGATACAACTAATATGAAAATCAACCATTAAATAAATTTTTTTTACAATATTATTAAATCATTTTAATGATAAATATTTAATTCATGGCCTCACAATGGCAAAGTATAAATAGTGAAAAAGAGAGATGATGATGTACTTCCATTTAGAACTGTTTTTCAAGAATGCAGGGGTGGTCGAGCGGTCAAAGGCGCTAGGTTGAGGGCCTAGTGGGTGAGTCCCTTCGCGGGTTCGAATCCCGTCCCCTGCACCATTATATTAATTAAAATACTATTTTTAAAATATTAAAAGATTTATAAAAATTTAAAAGCTAAATTAAATTATAATATATCTTATTTTAAATTTTAATCTAATATAATAGGATTAAAATAAAAATAGATTTGTAAATATGTTTAATATGTTAATTTAAAACAAAATTGATATTATAATATTATTTATCACTAACTATAATTTCCACTTGCATTTCTTCCCCATTCTTTAAATCATTGATTAAATCATTATTTAAATCACACGCAGCTTTATCAGCATATATCATCAGGGTCCGTCCACAAATATAATCACTTTTTCTGCAAACAATATCTGTAGGATGATCTAAAGGAAAATCTGGGTGTCCATGGCCAGTAATTGCATCAAAAGCATTTTTGGTCTTTAATATAACTTTAATTTCTGCATCTTCTTTTCTCATGGCCTTTTTAAAATCTTCAGAGAAGTCTTTCATAGATTTTTCTGAGGCCACACCTACAATACAATCCGCTTTTATAGAAATTTCAGGATCAGTGGTTACTTCAAAGGTTGTTTTGTGTTTAGATGTTACATTTATATGTCCATGCGTTTTAATGGTGAGTTTCATTAAATCACTTCAAGTTGTTATTTAGTAATAATAGCTTTGAGTATGGATAGGGCACTCCTAAGTAATCATAATAACCATTAAAATCAATAATATATTGATAATATGAAGCATTTTGCAAATGCCCTGATTATAACCCCTAAGTCGATAATGAGACCCCCACAGAAACTTATATTAAATTTATGGTTGGACTAATATAACTGTAGTCTAGATTCGACATATATGAATATTTATTATAATTGATAGAGTACTATTTATTAGATAGATATATTTATAAAATAGCTAATTATTCATTTCAGAATTATTGATTTTAAATCGAATTATGAGCATGTAAAAGATAAGATAATCCTCAGGTGTGCAATTTATGAAAGGAACTTACTGTTTAATCATTGAAGTGGAAAAATATTCTAAAATATCCGTGGGTAGACTTGAGGAACTGCAGTTTAAAAGAGGATTTTACATTTACGTGGGATCGGCCCTGAATTCATTGGAAAGTCGGGTGACCCGACATTTATCTTCAAAGAAAAAATTACACTGGCATGTGGATTATTTGCTGATGGATTCCAGTTCTAATATAAAAGAAGTGATTTATTCCATTGGAGAAGAAAAAATAGAGTGTTCCCTGGTCTCCTTAATTTCAGATAAATCCTCACCAGTGGCCCGATTTGGTTGTTCTGATTGTAGTTGTGGATCACATCTTTTTTACTTTGAAGACTATGATGATGCGTTGAAAGAGGTTTTAAGTGCATTTGAAGATTTAAAATTGACTGTTAATAATTTAAATGATTTTAATAAAATCATGAATAAAAATTAGTTAAAAATTAAAACAAAAAAGAATTGTAAATTAAAAGAAATTGAATTAATCCTATTCTCAATGGAATCTTCTAAAAAACTCCTCAAATTCTTCAATTTCCATGGGACGAGGAACTGTGAATTCTGTATTGTAGTAAATATCCTCAGACAATTTACGGTACAAGTCAGCTTGTTCTGATTCATGATACTTCTCCAAAACTGTTTTAGCCTCAATTTCACTTTTTTGGACCAGTTCACTGCGGGAGATTACACCAATAACCATAGAACCTATTTCTGCTGCAAACTGAGAAACAATTTCTTCCTCGTTTTCTATGCCCTTGCAGTTACATATAATTCCACCCAGGTTCCCTTTAAGCTTCTTGATACCCTTTGAAATATTATTGGCCGCATAAAGAGCCATGTATTCTCCAGAGGTTACAATGTACACCTCATCAGCAAAATCTTCCCTTAGAGGGACTGCAAATCCTCCGCAGACCACATCCCCCAGGACATCGTAAATAACTACATCTAAGTCTTCACTGAATACCTGAAGCTTTTCCAGGAGGTTCATGGCCACAATAACACCACGACCAGCACATCCCACTCCGGGTTCTGGCCCGCCGCTTTCCACACACATTACCTGGTTGAATCCCTCGAAGATAACATCTTCAACCTGGGCCTGTCTTTTTGTTTTCAAAACATCCAGTACAGTAGGTAGCCGGTTTCCATAGAGGGTACGAGTAGTATCTGCTTTAGGATCGCATCCTATGACCAGTACATTATGGTTTTCAGAATAGGCTGCAGCTATATTGGAGACTATGGTAGATTTTCCAATTCCACCCTTACCATAAATGGCTATACGCTTAGTAATGGACTTGTTTGTGGCCTTATCTATAGGCTCAGTAATTTGTTTATTCAGGGGAGTAAGCATACACTTGTTTTTACTCATTGGATTTCACCAGTGCGCCGATAATATCTCCTCTGGTAATTATGCCAATTAAATTACCCTTATCATCTAAAACCGGGAGTCTTTTTACTTTGTGCATGTCCATTTGTTCTGCAGCATCTGAAATGGACTTTTCTGGAGAGATAGTAATTAATTTTTTGGTCATTATTTCATGTACCCTCACCAGAGATGCTTTTTTTAGGCCTGCTGAAATTTCATCATATTCAGCTTTCATTCGTATTGGTAATTCTATTAAATCCAGCGGAGAAGGCAAAATTAGGTTTAAATTTGGGGAATGGAATTCAAGTAATCTCATAATATCGCCTTCACTGACAATACCTATCACTTTATTATTTTCATCTACTACCGGTGCTCCACTGATTTTTTTCTCCCTTAAAATTCGAGCTGCTTCTTCGATTTTTTCTACTCTTCTTAAAGTAATGACATCTTTTTGCATGGCTTCTTGAACACTAATCATCATTTCAACTCCCAATAATGGATTAATACTAAAATTATCATTTTATAATTATACTAGAATAATAATGTTATATTCCTTTTTATAGTAATTCTTTTGGTGTAATTTCAAATAGTGGTGGAAAACTTTAAATAGAAATAATTAAAAAAATTAGTTAAACTTAGTAACTATTAAAGTACATAACCAATTTAGATTAAACTAATTTGATTAAATTTAATTAATCTTAATATATCCAATATTTAGAAATCTGAAGAGCATGATAAGTTTGAAGCGATTATAATTGTTAATTTACTATAAAATAAATATGGTGGGACAATGGAAGAAAATAAGAATATTGAAAAACCAGAATTTGAAAAAATGGTTGATAATCTATTAATTTATTATCCCCTATTTTATAGAAAGCTGAAAATGTCATTGGATCATGAAAATCAAAAATCCAAATCAGCAGGATACTATCAGATACTGGGAACATTGAAAGTCCATGGAACCATGTCTATCTCTAAAATAGGTCGAATTTTATGTATATCTAAACCAAATATGACTATTTTTATTGATAATCTGGTTAAAGAAGGTCATGTTATCCGTTCACCTCATGATACAGATCGAAGAATTACCAATATTGACATAACTCCAGAGGGCATCCAGTTTTTAATAGATTCCCGGAAAATAGTAGAAAAAATAATTAGAAATAATATTTCCCATCTAAATAAAGATGAATATAACTCATTAAATGACTCCTTAAAAACCATAAAAAGCCTGGTTTTTAAAATAAACTGCGAGTGAATATCATGAATACTGAATCAACTATTACCAAACACGACAAGAATCTGGTCTTTATCATGGCCGGATTAATGGTGGGACTCCTGGTGGCTGCACTGGATAATTCCATAATTGGTACGGCCATGCCCCAAATTATCAGTAACCTGCAAGGTATGGAATACTATGTATGGCCATTTACGTCCTACATGCTTTCTTCAACCATTGCCATCATATTATTTGGAAAATTATCTGATATTTATGGTAGAAAAAATATTTTAATCCTGGGAATAGCCATATTTGTAATAGCTTCAATTATGTGTGGTTTTTCAACCAACATGATGGAATTAATTATATTTAGAGGAATTCAAGGTATTGGTGGTGGTATTTTAATAGCCCTGCCATTTATTGTAGTGGGGGAAATTTTCTCTCCTAGAGAACGAAGTAAATATATGGGAATACTGGCCTCTGTTTTTGGTGTTTCCAGTGTTTTAGGCCCTATATTAGGTGGAGTAATTACCGACACTGTGGGCTGGAGATGGATATTTTTCGTTAATGTCCCCATAGGAATTGTAGCTATAGGAATGCTGATGAATTCACTCCCTGATTTAAAATTAGATGGTGTAAAAAAAGTTATTGATTATTCCGGTATTATAACCTTTACCTTAGCTTTAAGTGGGCTTTTTTTAGGATTAACACTGGCCCAAGATTTAAATGCCCATCCTTTAGTTGAAATAATAGGATTGTTTATGTTTTCAGCTTTGATGTTTGTATTGTTCATCTGGGCTGAAAAAAAAGCTATAGAACCAATTTTACCACTCTATCTATTTAAAAATTCAACATTTACTATTTCATCTATAGAAAACTTTTTAGCAAGTGCATTGATATTTTGTGGGATAATTTATGTTCCATTATTTGCTCAAGGCGTTTTAGGAATGAGTGCCACTAATTCAGGATTATTAATGATTCCTATGCTCATAAGTCTCACCATATCAGCTAACATTGCAGGGCAGATTATTTCCAGAACTGGAAAATATAAAAAGCTGGCTATTGCAGAATTTTTAATTACTGGAGTGGGAGTTATCCTGTTGGCAACCATGAATGTAAATACCACCCCTTATGAACTACTGGCCTATTCAACCATTCTTGGTTTAGGATCTGGAATAATGTACACTGTATTTACCATAAGTGTACAGGATGCTTTTTCAAACAGAGAAATAGGGATTACTACAGCTGCTATGCAGTTTTTCAGAAATGTAGGGGCCACCGTAGCCATCCCCATATTTGGATTTATAATGAACTATTCCATGAACAGTTCAGCAGCCTTTAATTTAAGTCAAAAGGAAATTTTAACTTTATCCATTCAAAACATCTTCATGGTATCTATAATCTTGGCCTTTGCAGGTTTAATTATTGCATTTTTCCTTAAAGAAGCCAGCTTAAGTGACCCTAACGAAACTGTTGAAGATGCGATGTCAGAAGAATTTTAAGAAAATGCAAAATGAATATTTAAATAAATAAATTATAAAATTCTAGTAATTAGTACCGGGGCACATTTTTGTGTTCTGGATTTATTTTTATTTTATTTTTAGATCAATTAGAAAGATTATTTCAAATATAGTTGATATAATGGTTTATTATTTCCTTAAAATCATTTTATAAACAATATCATTAGGCCTAACTTGATCTTTAACCATTAATCCCACATTTTGGCCTTTTTTAGCTTCTTTAATATTTTTACCATCTATTTGCATTGATTCAACCCTTTGTGTAATAGATCCTGTCTTATTTCCCTGAATTATAATTTCATCACCAATTTTCAGGTCGTGAAAAAGTCTTATTTCAGCTGCAGAAACATTTTTATAATAATTAACTACTAAACCAATGTCTTTTTTAATATAACTAGATTCATTATCTATACTGGTTTTGTAGGGATTTCTAAAGTAAAAACCAGTATCAAAACCCCTATTAAAGACTTTTTTAAGTTCATCTGCCCAGCTTTCATGGAATTTCCAGTTACCCGACTCATAGCTATCAATAGCTTCCCGATATGTTTTAGTTACTGTGGCGACATAGTCTGCCGGCCTGGCCCTTCCTTCAATTTTAAAGGCATCAATTCCCGTCTCCATGAGCTCAGGAATATGTTTTATCATGCAAAGGTCTTTAGGGCTCAAGATATGGCTTTCATTTTCCGTTTGAACTAAGCTAACTGAATCATCATCTTCAGAGACGAGTTTCCACTTTTTACGGCAGGGCTGTAAACAGTCTCCACAGTTGGCACTTTTATGGTAAAGATGAGAACTTAAAAAACATCTACCAGATACCGCCACACACATAGCACCATGTATGAAAGTTTCAATCTCCAGATTAGTGTTTTCTTTAATTTCTTTTATATCCAAAAGTGATAATTCCCGGGAAAGAACTACTCGACTAACTCCCAGCTCTTCAAGGAGATTTAAAGATTCAAAATTAGAAATATTAGCCTGAATACTCATATGGGTATCAATACTCTCATCTCTGGCAAGTTTAAGGGCACCCAGGTCAGAAATAATTAAGGCATCCACCTCATAAGAATGGATTACTGGTAAAATATTTTTAAAGTAATTAATATCCTTATTTTTCATTATGGTATTGGTACAAACATATATTTTCTTATCTAAATCGTGGCATTGTTTCACGGCGTTTTTAAGTGTTTCAAGAGTGAAATTTGAAACATTGGCCCTCATATTACAGCCTTCAATACCTACATAAATAGAATTTGCACCATTTTTTAGAGCAGCAGTTAAAGCCTTGAAATCCTTTGCAGGAGCGAGTAATTCGACCATATATTCATCTACTATCAATTTTTATGCAATTTAATGAATTTTAATAAATATTATTAATTTTAATCTAAATTAAAGTTCTAAAATTGTAGTATCCTGGTAAATTTTTAGTAATCCGAGTTCATTATATTAATTAAAATATTTATTCATTATTATAAAAATAAAATAAAAATAGTTGTAGTGAAATCCATATTAATGAAATAAAGGATATTAATCATTTATTTAAATCATTATTCAATGATTTAAACATCAACAACGACATGATTCATATTCTTTCAGATTTTTAGGTAGTTCAGTTGGATATTTTCCATTCAAACATCCCATACAGAGTTTTTCCTCATCAAGGCCAATGCACTTTTTAAGCGAGTCAATGGAGAGGTAACCCAATGAGGCAACACCCAGTGACTTTCTAATTTCCTTAACAGAATTATTAGCTGCTACGAGCTCTTTTTTAGAGGCCATAGCAATTCCATAATAACATGGAGAAATAATTGGTGGGCATCCTACTCTTAAGTGAACTTCTTTTACTCCAGCTTCTTTTAAAACATCAATTAGGGCCTTAGAAGTGGTTCCGCGCACAATACTATCATCAACCAGAACAATGCTTTTACCTTCCAGTTCTGATTTGATAGGGTTCATTTTGAGTTTTACAGACATTTCACGCTCTTCTTGTGTAGGCATGATAAATGTACGGCCAATATAACGGTTTTTAATTAGACCTTCACCATAAGGTAGTCCTGATGCCCGGGAATAGCCAATAGCTGCCGTTATTGCAGAATCTGGTACGGGCATTACCACATCAGCATCAACCGGAAACTCCCTATGCAGTTCTCGGCCAATATTTAAGCGGACATTATAAACATTTTTTCCATCCAGAATACTGTCTGGCCTGGCAAAATAAACGTATTCAAACATGCAGTGTGCACGAGGCGTGCTTTCTGCGATTTTCATTTTGTGAGAGTAAATTTTTTCATTTAAAAGTAATATTTCTCCAGGTTCCACATCCCGAATATAATCTGCACCAACCACATCAAAAGCAACTGATTCAGATGCCACCATCTTCAAGCCATTCTTTTCACCAAGAGCCATTGGTTTTATTCCTACTGGATCTCTAACAACATATAATTCATGATTTAAAAGAACAACTAATGAATACGATCCTATAAGTTTTTCAGCTACATTTTCAATGGATTTTATCATGTTCATGCTTTTAGCATACTCACTGCTCAGCATGTGGCTGATAACCTCAGAATCAGTGGTCGATTTGAACTCATGGCCTTTATCTACCAAGTCTTGGCGAAGTTCCATAGAATTGATTATATCTCCATTATGAGCAATGGCAATACGACCGTCCTGGAATTCACTGGTAAATGGCTGTGTATTTTTTAATTTTGATTTTCCAGTAGTCGAATATCTTACGTGGCCAATGCCTACGTTTCCTTCCAATCCCTCAATCTCTCCATTGTTAAATACATCACAAACAAGACCCATACCCTTGTATGTGCTAATTTCTTTACCATTATGGGCAGATATACCTGCAGCCTCTTGTCCACGGTGTTGCAGGGCAAAAAGACCGTAGTAAATAGGGGTTGCGACATCTCTAGATTGATCAGAGGAATATATACCAACAATACCACATTTATCTCGCAATTTGGATTCTCCGTTTCCCAGTGTTATAAGGGTGTGAAAATAATAAAAAACTAATCAAATATGTTTTTAAATCTCTTATCCAACCTATCTTCTTCTTCATTTGAATCTTCAGAATTTTTAAATTTTTTATTCAGAATATCCGAATCTAAGTGTGAATTTGAAAATTCACGCGTTTCATCAGTTCTGGAAGAATCAGTTTCAGTAGTAGTTGGATCTATAAAAATTAAAGCAGTTTTGATAACTTTCAGCCATTCAATGGCCTCATCGCGGGATCGGGCACTAATCCATCCCTGACCAACCACAATATTATCTGGTTTAAATTGATTAGTAGCAAAAATAATTTGATCTTCTTCTTTTAATATTTGATCAAAAGCTTCATTCCAAAGCTTTTTAATAGAAAAAACTTCTAATAAATTTTTTTCCTGGAGACGTGAACATCTATTCTTCAGCTGAGCATATTCCTTTTTCACTTGATGTGAATCATCGCGAAGGGTTTGCAAGTCTTCTTGAAGTTGCTGATTAATCTGGATAGTTTCTTCCAGCTTTTCTTGTTTATCGTGATTATCGCTGCGAAGTTCTTGATTTTCCACTGAAATTTCTCTTAGTTTATCAGTTGAAGCGTCCAGTTCCGTTTCCAGTTCTCTAAAATATTTAATGTAACTTATAGATGATAGTCCCGCCCTAATGATAGCATTTTTAATTTCATCCCTTATTAAAATCGGGTCAATGTATTCCACATCATGACCATAAGGGAATTTCATGCGTTCTAAATGACCTACCTGATCTTTTAATGCTTCCTGATATTTTTCAGCCAATTCTCTTCCAGGAGCATCCACATCAGTGGCTATTAAAACCACATCTGCCCCTTGAACTGCCTTTTGAGCAATTTCAAGGCTAGTGGTAGGTATTATAGAAGATATAGTGATATGGTATTCCGCACCTAAAGCCACACCTTGCATGGCCTTAGAAACACTTTCCACATCAGAAGCGCCTTCTACGATTATTCGAACATCAATAGGACTAGTATTATCCATCTATTTCAACCTTATACCAGTAGTTACTTTCTTGTTCTGCCAGCTGTATCTCCTGATTTTTTTGGTTTTACCAAAGCCGCAGGAAGCACATACTTTTTGGCGAGCATGATAAGCATTTCGTCCACATCTTCTACATCGGATGTGAGTCTTCTTATTCCTTTTACCAAATGATGGTGTACCTTTCATTGTTAAGTCCTCCTAAAATAAGACGTGATATCCTGATGGAATATAAACTTAAATAAAATGAGATTGCTTAAAAGTCAATTTAATATTATAAAAAGACTTTCTTTCAATCAATATTAATCAAGAGCATTATAATATCAAATAAAATATTTAAATATTGGTTAAAAAACCGATTTAATGCAATATAATTATTATTTAATTTTTATTATTTAATTAAAAGAATATATCCAAAAGGGAGTTTAAGGAGATATATATACTATATTATCTCCACGAATGAGCACGGTGCCCAATCTTCGGGTCACTTCACCCTTTTCTAATTCTTCAGCATCATTTAACACTAAGTTCATATGTAAATCGAAACTCTTTAAAATCCCTCTAAATTCTCTCTCACCTTTCAGCTTGATTAACACAGGAGAATTCAAAGATTTACCTAATGCATCAAGTGGTCTTTGTACATTCACTTTTTGTGCATTCATAATATCACCTATCCTATACCTTCAATGTTGGCTGGATTTATATTTAAATGTAACGCTCTCAAAGATAAAAGCTATAATTGAATTCCCATATTACATTGGAACTCAAATAATAATCTATCATTAGAAAAGAATGTCACAAAATCCTATTATCCATAAATTCAATCGACAATCATCATCAAGTTCTATATACAGACTTGTTATAATCTTCTATGTAAAATAGAGTATTTAAATCTTTTTTTAAAGAAACTATATTTAATAGTTATATTATACTTTAATTTTCATCAGTTATATACATGAAATGATAATTCCATATTTGATTATGTATGAGTGAAATATTTTCTATATTAATACTTATTCAAATACAAAATCCTCACTTGCTAGTCTATTTTTAATCTCACTCAGTATCCTATCTTCTTCTTCAATGGAAACTATACCATTGCTAAACGCTTCAAAACAAGCAGCCATTCGAATATAATTACCTGCATCATCCCAAGGAACAGTTGAAATTAATTTTTCTTTTATAAGGTACTGTGAGAACTCTTCAGCACTGGTGAAGGTTAGGCCATCTTTTGTGCCTGTTGGTATTTTAACATAAATATAAAATGTCCCACCTGGCATTTTGGCATTGAAACCAATGCTATTTAATATATCAACCATTTTAGAAAGCCTTCGCTCATATTTAATCCTTATTTTTTCAGTGATTTCCGGGTGCTTTAAACAGTGAATTCCAGCTTTTTGAATAGGAATGAATTGACCACTATCAAAATTATCCTTAACAGAAGCAAATCCACTTATTATTAATTCATTACCGGCTAAAAATGCCAATCTCCATCCAGTCATGTTAAATGCCTTGGATAAGCTGTGAATTTCCACACCTACTTCTTTCGCATCTTTAATGGTAAGGAAGGATAGTGGTTTAGCACCGTAAGTTAATGCGGCATATGCTGCATCCTGAACAATTATCACATCATTTTCAAAGGCAAAATCTATTGCTTTTTTGTAGAATTTTTTAGTAGCTTGGGCACCTGTAGGATTGTTAGGATAATTCAGATAAAGAATTTTTGCTTTATTGGCTGTTTCCGGGGAAATGATACTAAAATCCGGTAAGAAGTTATTTTCTTCCAATAATTGTAGATTTTCTATATTCCCACCATACCATTGAGTATGGGTTGCCGTAACCGGAACAAAGATTAACATTCTGGATGTTAGGAAAAGTAGGAACCACACCTGATCGAGGATTATTTGTTAGTGTTTTTGCCACAGGTTTGTTATCTGCGTGGATTGAGAATGTGGTGGCTTTTGCCATGCTACTTCCAATTATCAAGGAAATCATCCCAATGATGGGATCAAAAGATCCGGAAAAAGTAAACAGTAACTTTGCCAAAGCCATGGTGCTGGGAGCTTCATACGGTTCATTGGCCGGTGGATTCAGAACACCAATCGTAACAGAACCTAACTTAATGGCCTTCGCTTAACTAGACATATCATTTGTTAACTGGATGGCCTTCGGATTCCCATTAGCCATAGCCTTGTTAGCTATTATTTGGTTTGTGTTGAAAAAAATATTCCCTCCAGAAGTAGAAGGAATCAGCGGTGGAAAAGAATTCATACAATCTAAAATGCTTAATCTTGGACCAATTAGTAAAAAAGAGAAACTATCTGCTACTATTTTGCTTTTCACCATCGGATTATGGGTAACCACAAGTATAACTGGATTAAATAGTTATGCCATTGCCATGATGGGTGCATTCCTATTCTTTGCCTTTGGTATTATTGAATGGGAAGATGCTCAGAAAAATGTGGACTGGGACTCATAGTATTCTTCGGAGGCGCACTATCACTCGGAGGTGCTCTACTAAACACCGGAGCCGCTAACTGGATCATAAAAAACATGCTCGGATTACTAGGAGCCCACCCATCTACCATACTCATAATGATACTGCTAATGGTCATAGCCACCATAATCACACAGGTTATGTCTAACATTGCACTATCTGCAATACTAGTACCACTATCAGTAACATTAGCAGCTGCACAAGGATTAGCTCTCGGAAATACGCCGTGCCAGTAGCCATTGCATGTTAACTATCCTTTATGTTCCCAATGGCCTACCCCACAGTCGCCATGGCCTACGGGACCAAATACGTGAACATCAAAGAGATATTAAAAGCAGGAATACTCCTGGTAGCCATAGGAATCATACTAACCATACTAGTCATGATATTCTGGGCACCAAGATTCCTCTAAAACAACATCAAATATATAAATTGGTCAAAAATAAAAACCAATTTAATTTTTTATTTTTTTAAATATTATAAAATGATGAATCTAAAAAAATAATAATGAAAGGGGTTAAAAATGTATGAAAAAATATTATTACCCATAGACAACTCAGAACAGTCCCCAAAAGCTGGAAAATATGCTATTTCTACTGCAAACATAGTGGGTATCGAAATTATTGTTTTAAATGTTATTGACACTTATTATTTGAATTCCCTAACACAACCAGATTTAAGGAAATCCTTAGATTAAACAGCTTAGAGTAGAAGGAAAAGAAGCTGTTGAAAAATTTAAAAAGAAAATAGAAGATGAAAAATGTGCGGGTAGCTTTAAAAACGTTAAATTGATAACATTAATAAAAGAAGATAAACCAGATGATGTTATACTAAAAACAGTGAATGAATTAGAAGTTGATCATATAATAATGGGAAAATCTGGAAGCCTGAGCTGGAAAAGTTTTTATTAGGAAGTACTACAGACAGAGTAGTACGTGGAGTCAAAGTTCCAATTAATATCATATCTTAAATTAGATTAATTCATTACATGTTTAACTATACTAAAATGTTTAGATAAATTTTAAATCCATATAACAAGGAGTTCTTATGCATGTCGTGATAATGGGTGCAGGAAGAGTAGGTTTGAGTCTTGCTTCATTTTTAATTACTGATGGTCAGGATGTAACTATTATTGAAAAAGATGAAAGCTTATCCCATAGTGCAGTGAATAAATTAGATGCACTGGTAATTTGTGGAAATGGAACCGAAACTAAAATTCTTGAAGAAGTAAATATAAAAAATGCTGATGTTTTTGTTGCTGCTACCGGGAACGATGAAGCCAACCTCCTGGCATGTATACTGGTTAAGAATTATGATGTTCCTAAGGTTATTGCTCGAGTAAGTGAACCAAGTCACAAAGAAGCTTTCAAAAAGGTAGGTATTGACTTTGTAGTTAATCCAGAGCTTACTGCAGCAAGTTATCTTGAAAGACTTATAATTAGGCCTAAAATAGCAGACTTAGTGATTATTGGTAAGGGAAACGCAGAATTATTAGATATTACTGTGACTAATAAAAAAATGTTTAATAAAAAAGTCAGCGATATAAGTCCTACAAAAAATTTTATTATAAGTGCCTTACATGAAAAGGATGATATTATAATTCCTGATAAAAATACCATTTTAAAAGAGGGTTGTAAAATATCGATTCTTGTAAAAACAAAGGCTATAAAAAAAGTTGAAGAAATGTTCACTACCTAAATAAATATTCTAAATTAAATATTATCCTAACTAAATATCTTAAATAAATATTAATCTAAAAAATCTCCTAAATGCTCAGAAGACAAATCTCAATACACCTACAAGTTATTGAATAATTTAAAATCCTAAAACAGTATTAAAACCAATTTTTACATACATAATTAATGTCATTAATTGAATTTAAAATAAAATGATTTTATTTAAATATGGTTTATTAAATGATTTATTCTAGAATTATTATTAATTTTTTTACTAATCTTACACCACTTAAGAATATATTAATCGGTTATAGTAATTCAATAAGCCATAACTCTTATTTTATTTGCGTGTAGTGATATCTCTCCAGTAAATAGAAATACCATCTGCTGATGGATAAACCGTAAACTCAAACCAACGATTCGAATAGGTAATACCTAGAACTTCAAAGTGTTTTGTCTTCTTAGTTTCCATGGCCGCACGGAATGCTTTTTCATAAGATGTGCCTAAAAGCTCGGGAAATATTTCCCAAATATTTTGACCAATAAGTTCATCAGGTTCCATACCAAAATATTCACCAGCATTTGCATTTACATAGGTGAATATCCATAATCTACTCAAAACCGAAAAACCATCTTGAATACTATCTAAAATATCTTTCATTTGACTTTTACTTAAAATAAGTTCTTCCTCAGCATTTTTCCGGTCAGTATCATCAAAAACATAGCCTTTAATCTGTGTAAGTTCATTAGTATTATTAAAAATGCCAACCACATTAGCAATAACATGGATTCTACGACCATCAGCCCGTCTTTGCCAACTCTGATAACCCTTAATTTTACCCTCAATTTTTAATCTATGGATAATATTAATCCAGTCATTTGAGTTAAAATTTGAGATATGTAATTGGAGAGCATTATCATGGGTATAAAAGCCATATATGTCTACAAAAGCAGGATTACATTCAATAATTTTACCTTCTGGTGTGGCAATAAAATCCCCAGTTAAGTCATCATCAAAACAAACTGCGATATTTCTCTTCACTATTTTTAATGGATTCTTCAACCTTTTTACGTTCAGTTATATCTTGAATTTGTGCTAAAAATCCAGAATCAATGCAGGAAATAGTCCAATCCACAAAAACATTTCCCTGAAATGTAGGAGTGAACCATCCTATTTTATCATAATTACTGGAATCTAAAGGAGTTTGAAATTTAATAATCTCCTCTTTAAGAAATTTTTACTTATTGGAAACAATAAATGGATTATCAAACAAATTAAGCTCTTTAGATATATCTAATGATAAATTTTCCACAATTTCCAGAGCAGATTGATTAACTTCAGTTAATTTACCATCAGTATCATAAAAATGAATCCCAATAGGAGATTTGTAGAATATTTCTTCTTTAAATTCTTTGTTGCTTTTTAATTTAATTCCCCCATTGATACTCAATTATAAATATGGTGAATTTATTAGCTTAATTCAGATATAGCATTAAATATAGTTATATTTTTTGACAATCCAATTATAATTAATAGATTAATTCAGTTAATTAGTATTAAATAGTCTTCCAGACATAAAGTTATCTCCATAAATCATAGTATCTAATAAAAAAAAATAATGTAATTTAATCAAATTGATTTCATCCCCTATTCCACCTAATATTTTGAATTTTAACCTTGCAAAATCTAATTATATATTAAGAAATGATTAATAAACAAGAAAAAACAAAATAATATATAATTTTAGAGTTTTAAACAAATTAAAGTAAAATGAACAAAATCAGTTCATAGTAATC
>JAHFBZ010000110.1 GCA_023249725.1 Methanobacteriaceae archaeon | reverse complement strand
ATTAACATTGGCAGGGTTAATATAGAATTCATTCACATTCTCCGCATTATTGTAGAAATCATCACCTTCAAAAACGGCTTTAATAGTGTAAGGAGTGATGCTAGAATTTAAATTAATATAATATGGTAAAACGGCCACGCCCTCCGATATAGTAGTGCTATTGCCGATTAAAATATCATTCAAGTAGAACTTTACAGTTGCATTGGAAAACTGTCCCAGTTGATGATTTAAAAATGCTATAAAAGCTGTAACATCACGGTATTTTCCGGAAGCAGGTTGAAGTATAATACTACAATTAGATTTAGAAACATTAATGGGGATATCAAATGTCTGGCCATCAAATTGAGTAGTGATAGTTGAAATATCAGGGTAGGTACCTGTGAAATTGGTTATTGCTATTCCATCTTTGATAGTGGAAATTAAAGGACTTAATGTACCGTTTCCAATTAAATTAAAAGTTACACTGAGGTCATTAAATATACTGTCAGTCTGTGGCGTGGTATAAGACAAATCAGTTCCATTAAAAAAGTAGTTAAAGTCCAGGGATATTTTTGCCACATCTCCACTAACAATAGAGTTATTATTAACATTTAAAACTGCATAAATCCATGGAGATGAAACATAAGCATTATTACAATACACCAGTGTATCGAAATTAGGGTTATTGGAACCCCACCAGTTTAATCCACAATAGAGCCATGATCCAGAATAAATTGCATTACCATTTCCCTCAGCATTATTATTATTGAAACGAGACATGACAACTGAAGTACCCGTTGGAGTATAAATGGCCCCACCGTTTATGGCATAATTGTATAAAAAGGTGCAGTGGCTAATTTGGTTAGAATTGGAACTGGTGTATAATGCTCCACCATCATTTGCACTACAACCATAAAATGTTGTTTTATAAATACTATTTTTAGAGGAACTATCCATATAAATAGCCCCACCAGAAGACCATACATCATTTCCAGTGAATGTACAGTTATAAATGGTCATGTTGGCCTTATTGTAAATACTTCCACCATTTTGATTGGCTGTGTTTTCCTGGAAAACAGTTTCAGTGATACTAAGGTTTCCCATGTTTAATATAGCTCCTCCACGGTCACTGGCATAATTACTGCCAAAGGTGCAGTTTTCAATTTTTAGATCCCCGGTATTATTAATGGCCGATCCTTCAATTGAATTGGCCTGGAAAAAGTAGAGGTTTGTTAAATTTACTTTCACCCCACTATTTATTTTCAATACCCAATCAGTAGCAGATCCATTGATTATAGTGAAGTAATTGCTACCCACTTCACCGAAAATATTCATATTTTTATTTATGGTTATTTTAGCATTACTGGTCCCATTATACACTCCCCCTACCATATTTATAGTACCATTCTCATTTACAGAACCCGTGGCATTTAATATTGTCTTTTTGGCATGGGCCCAGTCAGATCCATTATTGTTATCGTCACCAGATGTTCCATTAACATATATAACATCACCAGATGCTGCTGAGACCGTAGATATGCTCATAATTATAGCTAAAAAAAGAATTAAGGTAAAAAAATAAATATTATTAGATTTTAAGTTTGATTTGACCCCCAGAATCATGAATTCCCTCCATTTTAAGTTGGATAACATTTAATAGAAATTCCATTATATTGACCATTAATTGATTAATTTATGGTTTAAATAGAATATATAGGCCACTTAAAAGATTTAAAAAGAAATGTTTATAACTGATAATATTGTTATTTTCTGGTTATTGTAATAAAATTTTAAAAAATAATTAGTTATTTTAATACAAAATTCGAGATATATTAAGATTTTAACTTTAATTTTTTAACATATCTCCTGGATAAAGGTAGGGCCGTCACCCCATGGGCCACCACACTAAAGAGCACGGTCACAAAAACAGCTAAGATAAAAGTATTCTCGCCTGGGATCCCAACTCTTCCAAAGCAATCAGGGCCAGTACCACTGAGGCCAGGCCCCGGGGCCCAAACCATCCCATAAATAAAGTGGAACTCATATCTACTTTAGCCCCAATTAAAGATAGGGCCACCGGCAGCATACGGATTATAGTTAAACTTAAAATTGCATAGAGAACTATTTGCCAAGTGATAAATGGTAGCAATCCCGCGATGATTATCCCTAAAAGGAAGAAAACTGTTAGGTTTAGAAACTGGCCCTCAGTCTCAGCAAAGTCAATGAGGACTTTTCCAGCATCCCGAGTGATGTATCCTGTGGCCAAACCGCCTACAAAGGCCGCTATAAATCCACTGCCCCCAATTTCATCAGCTAAAAGAAATGAAATCACAGCCAATACCAAAAAGGCGATTCTCTGATACTCGGGGGTGATCCAGCCCTTATCACGGGATTTTATAACCACTCCTGCACCAATGATTCCCACACCCAGACCTACCAGGGCCCCTAACCCTATTTGGGCCAGGGCAATTTGAATAAAATATGCTCCGGGAGTGAAGGTCTCCTCAGCCAGGCCTATGGCAATAAATACCAGTAAAAATGGCACACACAATCCATCATTTAAACCACTTTCCACTTCCAGGGCCTTGCGGATTCTCTCCGGGATTTTCTTATTTTTAACTACAATCTGGCCCAGGGCCGCATCAGTAGGGGTCAGAACCACCCCAATGATGGCTGCTTCCCAAAAAGTCAAATCCGTGAATATAGCTGCTGCAGCCAGAATTCCCAGGATTATGGTAGATATTAAACCTACAGATAAAAGTCTTAGAGTTAATAGATTTGATTTAATAGCTCCTAATTTGACCTGGGAGGCATCAGTGAATAGCACCAGTACCAAGGCCACTTCGGCAATTATGAGCACGATGGTGGATATGGGAGGTTCTCGCACATCTACAAAACCCGTTAAAAAATAGCCGGCTGCCATACCTGCAAATATGAAAATCATCTGGGCCGATACCGGTAGATTATCAATTTTACGGGATATTATGGCCACTAAAAATAGCATTATGAGAAAGAATAGTAGTTCCACCATGTTTATCTTATTTTATTATGTTGGTGGTGAGTGAAATAGATTTTTATTTAAACTAAAGGACTGATATACTATTGCAATATAATATTTCATTTTATATTCATTATTAAGACAATATTAAACTCTTACTTCCCTATTTAATGTTTATTGAATTTAAGATTGTATTTAAAAAGATAAAAGAATTAATATTTTATTGTTTTGAATTTTAGCACGTATCCTGTGTTTTTATTTCCTGCAATGTCTTTGACTGCTCCAGCTGGTATGTAAACCTGATAGGTGTTAAGACTTAGTCTGCTTTTGGTCATTTTGATGGTTATGGTGTTTCCAGATATGCTGGTTACTGTTGATTTTGCGATTTTATTGGTGTTTAGGTTTTTAATGTAGATTTTTGAGAATTTTATTCCTTTGCTAATTTTTTCATTGAATATGATCTTTATGGGTGAGGTTAGAGATAAATGATTGGAGTTAGTGATGGGTTTAGTTGTAATTATTTTAGGTGGAATTTTGTCATTGTATGTTGTGCCACCAAAACTAATTTTCCGTGAAGTTACACTTACATAGATATTTCTCGAGGTGTCAATATCCGGGGTTTCCAATGTATGTCCACTATAATCCCCCATTATCGGTACATCAAAATCATCTGCAACAAATTTTAGGGTTCCAGTAGTTGTATAATATGCTATGTCTATGTCAACATGATAACTGATATAAACTAGTTCACTTTTCCATTCTGTTTTTAAGCTTGATGATGATGGGCTGGTTATGGTAAACCCTACCGTATTGAAAGGACCAGCACCTATTGGTTGATAGTTACCAATGTTAACATTATTATAATATCCTGAGGGTAAATAACTGGCTGAAATGGCCGTCATGCTTACAAAAACACAACATAAAAAAGCAAGTATAAGAAATTTTTTTTTCATATTTTTCACCTTAGAAGTAATCTATAATCTAGATGTCCAAATATAAATAAATTTATGATTAATTTCATAAAATAATAGGAAATTAAAAAGCAAGCAAGGTTTGGAGTTAAAAATAGAGTTGATTTTAAATATTTAGATAATGGTTATGGTTATATTTTTTAAAAAATTCTAATAAAATTGAACCATATATGGTTCAATATAATAATTGAACAAAATACGGTTCAATTTCTGAAATTCTAAATAAATGACTACATATATCCAATTAATTTCCATTTTCAAACTATCTTTAAAATCTTTTCACTTGTCCACCAGAAACCCACCATATTACCATTTCAAATTTTTATTGCCCCTAATGTTTCTAATAGGACCTTGCGACGTTATTTAACTGATTTAGTAGATAAAGAACTTATAAGGCCTATTGGGATAAAAAAGGCCGGAAGTATATTCTATTTAATGAGTGATATATCGGACATCTCGGACAGATAACGAACATTTATCGGACAAAATGAATTTAGTTAAAAAATTGAAAAATTAATTATTATACTGTAACCATTTCTCTCTCAATACTTGGAATACCTGTATCATTAGAAGTAAAAGTATCAATAGATTGAATCTGTTCTTGTTTATGTATATTAACACCTATAGAGACCTTAAGACAAATGGATTTATCATCAACTTTTTTTATCTAAAACGTGTCTGGAATGGTATCTTCACCCATGTTTCCATCTTTAAGGTTCCTTAAGATTTCCAAAACTTGTTCAATATCAAAATCACAAATTAAAAACACCATCCTAAATTGATAATTATTGTCATTATTACTTACCATATGATAAATACCACTATGATCACATTATTTTTACTTTCCATACGCTCTATCCAAATCCTATTATACTCGAATGGTCGAATTATAATGGAATGGGAAGATTAAATATATTATATCAAAATTTGAATCCAAATAACCTGCTTTGAGTCGATATTCAAAGAAATAGGAAATATTAATTTTTAAAAATATTATTGGGGATTTTAACTAAAATGAAAGATGTAGCTTGTGAACAATGCGGGGCTCAGTACCAGGTCCAGCCTGTGCTTAATATCAAAAGATGTTCAAAATGTGGTGGGAAACTTAAAGGAGCCCCCCGTGCAAAGAGATCCTATAAATCTAAAAGGAAGCTTATAAAAAATCGCCGATACTATGCTGAGCGCCAGGCATCATATTTTGGCGTAGCCATGTTAGTCGGAGTCATAATTGGTTTAATTGGACTATTAGCAATATTTATCACCAGAGTATATATTGCAGCGGGAATATTTGCTGCGGGAATATTATTATTCAGAAAAGCCTCTGAAAAAAGAAAAATCTGGAAGAAAGGTGTGAGAGGTGAGCGAAAAGTAGCCAAATATCTAAACACTCTCCCCAGAAGATTCTATGTTTTTAATGATGTAACCCTACCCCATACCAAAGGCAATCTTGACCATATAGTTGTGGGGCCTACTGGCGTTTTTGCAATAGAGACCAAGAATTATCTGGGTAGATTCCAGCTCAATGGGGATGACCTACAAATTATAAAAAAAGGACATTTAAGACCATTACACATCAACCCTGGCAGACAGTCCAGGTATAATGCAACAGGGCTATCAAAATATATATCTGCCCAGGGTATAACTGGTGTTCGTGTGAGGCCCGTGGTGACCTTTATAAATAAAAATGTGGATATAAAAATGAATCCTCAGAACTATGATTTCACTTATTATGATACATTGCAGGTTTTTATATTAAAACAACACGGAAATATGGATTATGATAAAATAAAAAAATGTGCATTTATATTGAGGAAGTATTGTGCTGAATATTCTTTCTTTGAGTAAACCTTACAGATTCTATGAGACGAAATTAATCTTAGAAAAATAAAAATAAAAAAAAGGAAAAAAGTTTATTTCCTTTTTGGCACTAAAAAACCACCACAAAACGCAAGCATAGCTAGTATT
>JAHFBZ010000040.1:16254-20573 GCA_023249725.1 Methanobacteriaceae archaeon | reverse complement strand
CTAGTTTCCACTTGGTGGCCGCGTGTCCTCCCGCCTGAGGAATGCTTATTTTATGCCATTCGATTCCTGCTTTCTGTAGTAAAAGGCCCGGTGCCATGTGGTCCAGAGCATATTCACAATCAACTCCTTTTTTTTCCAGTGCTCGAGCTATATTTATGGCAGTTACAGCATCTCCTCCCATTCCTCGACCAGTAATCATTAATAAAGCTTTCATTAAATCACCTTTAGTTAAATAATTTCTAATTAATAATAATTTTCTAATGGTTAAATAATTCTAAGTATTCTAAAAGCATGGTTATTTGAGATTTGTTATTCTGATATTAATTAATAGGGTAAAAATTTAGTGTGAAGTTAATTAATTCATATTTTTACAATTTATTCCTTTTACAAATTTCTTTTCTTATATAATTTACCAGTTTTTTTATTATAAGGAGTATTCCAGCCTGTGGAAGCAATACCAATCTGGTTAAGGCCTATATCTTATTTAGTTTCTCCCACCTACAAATTTGATGCATGTAGGGGGTGTGATGCTTAAAGGTTGGGATTTTGCACAAATATGGTCTGATTTTCTGGATTTAATCTTATTTGAAGTATTCTTCTTATTATTCGCAACCTGGTCTCTTAAAAGAAAAAGTTAATTTAAAACTATAACTTATAAAATTCCGAAGTTCACTAATTAAATTAAGGCAAAAATAGGGTACGAAATAGGATTTTAAAAATTATTTAAAAAGAATTATAATTAAAAAGGGTTATAAAAAAGCCTTCTAAAACCTATTTTTATTAAAAACCCATTTTTTATAGAAATTTTTCTTTTTTTAAGGATTAATTTACGGAATAAGTCACCTAATCCCCCACCCGTGAGGACATCCATAAAATAATCGCCAAATGTGGGGTTTTCAATTCCCAGTTTAGTTTCCAGGAAAATTTGGAGATTAGTCCTTCGAATTATAGCTATTAAAGTAGTTGTTATTAAAAATAAAATAAAAAGACCCACAAAACCACCATACAAATAGAACATTATTCCCAAAATTATTGCAAATGAATGATTTCCCACTTCTCCCATCATGATCTTCCCTTTATAATCTAAAGGAGCATATCCCACACATAAAGCCAATATTAGAAGTGGAATGAAATATAAAGAAGCATTAAAGTTTCCAGACATTAAATAAAGTAGAATTACTGTTCCAGACATGAATAATATGGTGCTACAAGCTGATCCCGGCTGCATATCCGCAATATTCAATGGCTGAATCATTAAGGCAACTAAAATAGAAGAAGGGCCTAACAAAGGATATCCCAGAATTACAACCATTAAAATTCCCAATCCCCGGAATAATTGTCCTAATTCTACAGGCAAACTTTTTATCTTTTTTCTACCAATTAAATCATCAAAAAATGCTAATATTCCCATAACGGCCACAATATACGAATAATCCTGGTTTAAAAAAATTATTAAAACTAAAAATGGGGCTATTCCTACTGCACGAGGAGTACCTCCCCTTACTGATGAATAAAGATTTTTAATTTTTCCCTTACGGCCTAATTGTCTTATTAATATGTAAAAAATAATAGTTAACCCTGCGGATAGAATTCCTGCTTCTAAAATTTCGATTAGCATTCTTGCACCGATTATGAAATATATCAGATTAATTTATGATTAAATAACTTAATTAAACAATTTAAATTCCATAAATAATAAAATTTAATCCTATGGGCCAAAATGGCCTTTTTCTGTTTGAATAATGACTGTTTTAAGACCAGTTTCATTAAGAATATCTTTTATTTCTTTCATTTCATTAAAATCCGGTTTTTTCAAATCCATTCTTTTGAATTCAGGCCTATAATCCAGAACACATACTTGAATATAGGGATTTATATTTTTTAGGGCATTACCTATTTCCATTATTTCTTTTTTTGAAATCAAAGAACTATTATAAGGAATTCCAATTCCCATGAAAATTTTTGGATCATCAGAATTATCTATTTCCTTATCCCCATTTTTATCATTCTTATTCTTATCTTTATCAAAATCTTTAAATATTTTTTCTTCAAGTCCGTAGTCCATTTTATAATTATCCGCAATGTATTTAACAGCATTCCATGAGTTTTCAAGGTACTTCACTGCCAACTGGTGGACACTTACTCCAGTTATATTCTGAAATGTTTTTACATTAATTCCCTTTAAATCAATCCCAATACGATTCATTCCAGAATCTATCAACTCATCGATGTATTTAGGAGTTAAAACAGTTCCATTAGTATCAATATGAATATTAACCTTCTTATCATATCGTCTGATTGAATTCAAAGTTTTTATGACCCATTGGCGGTTTAAAGTGCTTTCTCCCCCAGAAAAAGCAATGGTGTCTAAACCATGCAAATCCTGAAGTCCCAATAAAATTTGGGCTGTTTCTTCCGGTTCAAGTAAATTTCCCTTGCTGGTAAATGCTACCAGATCATTTTGACATTGGGGACATCTAAGATTACAGCCATGGGTGAAACAAATAGCTTCAATAGGTTCTAAATTTTTCTTTAAATTATAAGGAGTGCCAACACCCCCAACCCTATGGACACCAAAACCACTAATCACCCTTAAAGGTGTTTTAAACTTCTTGAAAGTGTTAATTTGCATGTCATTTTCCAGGGGAGTGTTGCAGGATAGAGCCATCTGACCATTTACTTCAACAACACAGGCCCAGCATCCCCCACACTCACATGGAACAAAAAGACACTCTTGTTTTGATATTATACTTGATTCTTTAGGATCCTCACAAGAGAATTTAGAAATATTTATTCCTGACTGGTAAATGGCATCTTTAACCATACCTGAAGATTCTATCTCGTTTCCATTCACCATAACTTTAAAATTCTGCATATAATTCCTCAAAAATTCTATTCCTCATAAAATGATGCGTATAATCATATTATATGAACATTCTACTCCTTATTCACATTTTGAATTAATTAGTCAAATTATATCTTAAAAGAGCAGCCATTCCACCTAAAGCTTCTAATTGTTTTCCACCCTCATGTTCACTGCTTACCATGATAACTTCCCCATTCATACGCTCTACCATATCCATAACTTTTTCTAAATCTTCCTGACGGACCATTTTATCAAGAACCAGCAACTGTTCTGCAGCACCAGCATTAACTGCATTTACCACCTGTTTTTTACCGTAGGCGACTGCAGATGAAGATTTAGAAATTTGTTCTAAGACCTTATTTACAGAACGCATTTCCCAGGCCACCCTGTTTTCAGCAGTTATTTTCTCAACAGTACCTTTCTTTAAAACTTCACCAATCCCTACTCTCCCACCCGTACCAGTGCTTTCTAAAATAGATTTTTTGGCAATTTCAGGGTGTTTTTCGGTTAAATATGAATGAAAATCACCTTTAACAAATCCTGGGCCAGCAATAACTATAGTTTGGACTTCTTTGAATTTTTTTAATGCATCCACTACAGTTTCATAGAATAGAACAACATTTTTTCGCCTATCCTTTTGTTCAATTCTTTTTCCAGATATGTTTCCAATTAAAGGACCATAATATTCCACACCAAACTGTCTTATAAGGCCCATATCTGCAGTATCATCCTCTAAAACAAGAATTATGGCAGATAATTTTTTTGAAGCTTCGATAGCTTGTTTTAATCTCTTAATGGTCCATCTCGACCATTTTTCCTTCATTATGCGAATAGGAATATTTAGTTTTATTTCTAGGGTGTGATGTGAACCTAATGGTATTAAATCCTCAGGGCCTTTTTCAATTACTCCTGTGGCCCTCAATTTACCCGTGTAAATATGAAAATTAAGGCTTTCAACCAGTACTCCCAAGTAAAAAGTTTTTTTGATTCCTCTATCACTTCTAATTTTTTCGCCAGAGGTATCTTGAATCCTACGAGTCGTTTTTGAGGAAATAATATCATTTTTTTCAATTATGTGAGATAAATGCCATAAATCATCCAATGTCTCAGGAACCAGCTCTATAACGCCTTTTTTCATATCCTGATATATTATACGCATTATTATACCTCTTTTTAAATGAAATTAATTATTAATATTTTAGTTAAGTTTTAAATTATTTTAAATTTAATATTATACTTTCAAGCAATTAATTTACTTAAGTTCAATTTTAAATATTAATCTAGAAAGATATATTCTATTGATTTTTAATTTATAAATAATATTTAATTTAAATACTGAAAATCGGTTATTTATTATAAACAATATTATTATAACAATATTGATTTTTTAAATTTTTTTTAAATAAATGAATAATAAATGAAGGAATTAATTAAGAATAAAAGAATAATGAAA
>JAHFBZ010000040.1:1129-16244 GCA_023249725.1 Methanobacteriaceae archaeon | reverse complement strand
TAAATAATATAAAATATTAATTGAATATAAAATAAGCTTTATCTAAACTAAATTTAGTTATTATACAAAGGAGAGCGAAAAATGAGTGATTATTCAGCAGGCTCTGCTGTTTTCGTTAGTATTATCATAGGTTTTATAATCTCAGTATTCTTTGATGGTATATTTGCCATTGCTGTTACCGGTTTCATGGCCACTTACTTAACCCGTGCTGAAGAAAGACACACCATTGTTGGTGCTATTGCTGCTCTTATTTTGGGAGTTATAGTTTTCTTTTTAAACGGCATATTTAGAAGTCCTGAAATGCCTTACAAAATATCATCATTAGTAACCGTTGATTTAGGAAGTTTTATCACTGGTTTTATAATATTATGTTTATTGAGCTTTGGTTTAGGAGCTCTAACTGGGTTTATTGCCAGTAAAGCAGCTAAAAATAAAGCTCCCAGCTAATTCGTTGTGAAGAACATTTTTATGAATATTAAATATGAAAATTAACAATTTTAATATATTTTGAGGTTAAAATGAAAATTGCCATAATAGGTGGTACTCGAGGATTGGGAAAGTGGATAGCTTCTTTTTTAAAAGAAAAAGGCTTTCAGGTTACCATTACATCTAGAGATGAGCTTAGTGGAAACGCTATTTCTAAAAAACTAGATGTTGAATACAGCAGTGATAATCAAAAAGTTGCTGGTGAAAGTGATATAGTTATAATATCTGTGCCCATTGAGAGTACAGAATCTGTAATTAAGCAAGTGGCACCCCATATGAGCAAAGGTTCGCTTTTAATGGATGTAACTTCTGTAAAAGAAAAACCAGCCATTTCGATGCATGAATATCTTGCCGAAGGTGCTTACTTTTTACCATCCCACCCCATGTTTGGCCCGAGAGTAAGATCCCTGGAAGGGCAGGTGATTGTTCTTACACCTTTGCAGGAATCTGAATGGTTTGAAACTATTTTTAAATTTCTAGAAGATCATAAAGCCAGAGTTTTAGTAACCACACCCGAAAAACACGACGAAATGATGAGTGTGGTTCAAGTACTAACCCATTTTGCATATATCAGCATATCCTCTGCTATAAAAAAACTCAATTTGGATATTAAAGAATCCAGAAAATTTGCCAGTCCCATATACAACCTCATGCTAGATATCATATCCCGAATTGTGGCCCAAAATCCCTATTTGGTTTATTCCATACAGACTCAGACAGATTACGCTTATCAAGCTCGAAAAATATTTATGGAAACCATTACTGAACTGAATGATATGTTAATTAACAATAATCAGACTGAATTTGTTAATGCCATGAGTTCTGCTGCTAAAAATATGGATGATATTGAAGCAGCATTAGGTAGATCGGATAAAGTTATTTCTGCACTTAATCAAGAAATAAGTGCTCTTAAAGAATCCATTAACAGTGAAGTATTCCTCAGACACATTTATTCTGGAAAAACACACTATGGGATTTTAAAAGAGATATCACCAGATTTTGTTACTTTGATTTCTGGTAAAAAGATTTTAAAGTTGAAAATTGCTAATATTGAAGTTCTATCCCCTTCCCAGGTGCAGGATTGGAAATTAAACAATTTTAAACAATATGAATATCATATTTCGGTCATTTTTCCATCCCATTGCGATCCTCAAATCATAGCTTCCGCCATTTCTAATTTGGAAGGAGTGGTTAGTATATCTATAATGGATATTTATCAGGGTGAACAAATTGATGACAATCAGATAAGCATCACCTTTAGTTATAAAGTCCTGGCGGCTCGTTTTTCTAAAGAAGTTGAAAATCTTCTAAAAGGATTTGGGGCCATTATAAGGTAATTTATTTTATTATTTTTATTAGTATATATCTTCAAGATAATTTTAGAATTTATTTAATTTTTAAAATCAATTACTTTTTTAATAAAACTTTTTTGCCTATTTTTAAATTTTCAGGATTATTTTTTTATAGGATAATTTATGAAAAAAATCCGCATTTCATATATAACTACCGAAATCTTTATAAGTTATGAACATATATTGTATTATAGTAACAAAAGTTTACTAAAAGATTTTGTAAGATTTAGTTTGAAAATAGAATAATCTTAAAATAAACGCATAATCCAATTACAAATACTAAAATTTATTTTATACTAAAAACAGATTATTAATAAAAATTACTTAATTAAAGCATAAAAGCGGGGTGTTTTTATGGATAAAAAAGAGATGAATTTAAAAGTTGCAGAAGCATTATCCCAATCAGATGTTGGTAGGTCAATAGCAAGGATAGATCCAGCATGTATGCAAAAAATGGATCTTTTAGACGGAGACATAATAGAAATAAACGGGAAAAAAATAGCTGCCGCGACAGTAGTATCATCCCAATCAGACATAGGTCTGGGAATAATAAGAATAGATGGATATATGAGAAAAAATGCTGGTGCTTCCATTGGAGAAGAAGTTACTGTGCGTAGAGCCGAAGTAAAGGATGCTCAAAAAGTAGTTCTAGCACCAGTAGAACATGAAATAATGGTAAGAGGGGATGTAAGATCTGCATTCATTAACCGAGCACTGGTCAAAGGAGACATAATTGTATCCGGAATAAGACAACAACAAGCTCCGAGCAGAATGCCCGGTAGTGGAAGTTTATTTGATGAATTTTTCCGAGATATGGTGGACGTATCCCCTCTTGGAGAAATAAAGCTGGCGGTGGTGTCCACCAAGCCCAGTGGAGTAGTTAAAGTAACTCAAATGACTGAAGTTGAAATTCAGACATCACCCGTAGATGTTTCTAAAATCGAAGGTGTTAAAAACCTGGTTGATGTGACTTATGAGGACATTGGGGGCCTCAAAGAAGAAGTTAAGAAAGTAAGGGAAATGATAGAGATACCATTAAAGAGACCAGAGCTCTTTGAAAGATTAGGAATCTCACCACCTAAAGGTGTGCTAATGCACGGCCCTCCCGGAACTGGAAAAACTCTCCTGGCCAAAGCAGTGGCTAATGAAAGTGATGCGCACTTCATAACCATAAACGGCCCAGAAATCATGAGTAAGTATGTTGGAGGGTCAGAAGAACGGTTAAGAGAGTTCTTTGAAGAAGCAGAAGAAAATGCGCCCTCCATAATATTCATTGATGAACTAGATGCCATTGCACCAAAACGAGAAGAAGTCAGTGGAGAAGTAGAACGCAGAATTGTAGCCCAATTACTGACCTTAATGGATGGTCTTAAAGCTAGAGGCCAGGTTGTTGTTATTGGAGCAACTAATAGGCCAGATGCGCTTGATGGTGCTTTAAGAAGACCAGGTAGATTTGATAGGGAAATTGAAATCGGAGTGCCTGATAAAGAAGGTCGAAAAGAAGTACTGGAGATTCATACACGAGGTATGCCCCTAGATGAAAATGTGGATCTTGACGAAATATCCACCATAACCCACGGATTCGTTGGTGCCGATCTTGAATCTCTCTGTAAAGAGTCAGCCATGCGAGTTCTCCGTCGAGTACTACCCGATATTAAAACAGACGAAGAAATTCCTAAAGAAATCTTAAAGAAGATGATTGTAAATAAATCAGACTTCAAAGAGGCTTTAAAAGAAATTCAACCATCAGCACTTAGAGAAGTACTGGTACAGGTCCCGGATATTAAGTGGGAAGATATAGGTGGACTAGACAGTGCTAAGCAAGAACTCAAAGAAGCCGTTGAATGGCCTTTAAAGTATCCAGAACACTTCGAGAAATTTGGAGTAAGACCACCACGAGGAGTCCTAATTCATGGTTCTCCAGGTACTGGAAAAACCCTCCTGGCCCAAGCAGTAGCCAATGAAAGTGATGCTAACTTTATATCTGTTAAAGGTCCTGAATTACTATCTAAATGGGTAGGGGAATCTGAAAAAGGTGTTAGAGAAGTTTTCAAAAAGGCCAGGCAAACTGCCCCAACTGTAATCTTCTTTGATGAAATAGATTCCATAGCTGCTACCAGAAGCGGTTCATCATCAGATTCGGGGGTTACTCAGAGAGTTGTAAATCAACTACTTACTGAAATCGATGGAATGGAAGAGCTGCAAGATGTATCCGTTATTGCTGCTACCAATAGACCAGATATGCTAGATTCCGCTCTTCTAAGACCTGGAAGGTTTGATAGGCATGTAGAAGTAGGAGATCCTGATGAAAAAGCCAGACTGGCCATTTTCAAGGTCCATACCAAGAAAATGCCCCTGGATGAAGATGTGGAAATTGAAAAGCTTGCTAAATCCAGTGCAGGATATGTTGGTGCAGATATAGAATCTGTATGCAGGGAAGCCGCCATGTTAACTCTAAGAGATAACCTAGAAGCAGAAACTGTTACTATGGCCTATTTCAAAAAAGCCATGGAAAAGGTAAAACCCGCCAAAAACGAAAGTGAAATGGTTCAATACCATTAAACTTTAAAACACAAGAAGAGAATTAAATCTCTTCTTAATTTTTTATTTTAATTTTCTATTAATTTTTTTTTAATTAATTAATTCTGCTATTTTTTAAAATAATTAAATTTTTTAGATTAATTTTAATTTATTAAAACATTTATCGTTCGGTTTAAAGTTAATTTAACTTTTTACTCAATAATTTTTGATTATTTTTTAGTATATACCCACTTTTCAAGAATATGGTCAATTTTTTTTTTGAATAGCTAGATGGGAATTAACATTGAAAAGAATCTTAATTAAAAATTTTCACCCGTGCAAAATAAATTTTCAAAATCTAGGTTGGATCCTATTTCTTAACAGTTTACAAAAAACTTTGTTAATAAACATATTTACCAAAAATTTATTATTTAATTAAATGTAATTAGTAATTATTATATTTCTTTGGAATTATGGATGTGTGGAGAAATGGCTTATTTAGTTTGTGAAGATTGTGGTGGATATTACGAATTACAAAAAGGTGAATCAGCAGATAGTTTTGATAAATGTGAATGTGGGGGAAAATTAAACTCTATTGAAAAAATAGATCCTAAGAGTTTCATGAGCAAGAATGAAAAATCAGATGTTAAAAAACCAGACCAAAATTTTAATAAAGGGAATAGTAATCTATTCAAAAACAAAGAAACCCCAGTTGAAAATACAAAAAAAGAAGATGATAGAAGTCAATTGATGAATAAAACTTCAAATGAAATACCCGATGAATCTAAAGATTATTCTGGAACTTCCGATGAAACTCTTTGTAGTAAATGTGGAACTAACAACAAAACTAATGCTAAATTTTGTATTAATTGTGGGAATGATTTAATAAAAAGAAAGATTTGTGCTAATTGTGGTGTTGAAAATCCTGATGATGCTCGGTTTTGTCAAGAATGTGGAAAACATTTGCCAAAACTTCCCTCAAAGTCAAGAAAGCAAAAAAAAATTCAAGATGATACTCAAAAAGGTCTAAGTTTAGGTGAAGCAATAGTTATATGTATTTTTTCACCAATAGCTGGAACAATAGCTTATTTAATTTGGCATGATAATAAACCAGGAAAAGCTAAAGATGCATGTCTAATAGCAATTCTTGCAGCAGTAATCGGTTTAATAGCATATATTTTTATTAGTGGTATGGCTTTCTATTTAGGTGGTTAAAATAGCTAAAAAGGATTTTGAATTTGTGATTTGTCATCATATGCCTGAGAGATCATTTCATTTTAAAGGAAAGCAGTTCCCTCTTTGTGCAAGATGTACAGGGATATTTTTAGGTTATTTGACAATTCCCATATTTCATATGGAATTAATAACACCATCAATCATTTTAATCATTTTATTTAGCCTTCCGTTGATTATTGATTCTTTAACACAAGTAATGGGATTTAGGGAAAGTAATAATATTTTGAGATTAATAAGTGGATTTTTATTTGGTGCCGCACAAGTAGCATTAATAGTCTTAGTTGGTAAATTTATCATAAATATAATTTTAAATCAAATGTAAAAAAACTTATTTAAATCAAATCATTAGCTAATTACTTAAAAAAATAAGTTTTAAGCAAATAAAAATGTTTAAAAACAAGTATATATTAAAAATAGTTGCTAATTAGCAAAATTTCATTATAAATAAAAAATCCATTTAATTTGTCTTACCTATTAATATAGGCAATTTAAGGACACTATGAGCTTAAAACAGAGGAATTTCCCCAATATTTTGAAAATTGTGCTTGTGCGGGCCATTAAGATATTTGAGAATATTGTACATATTTAATAAAAAAAATCATTTTATTAAGAATCCTGTTTTAAAAAAAATAATTAATTTATTATAATTAATTTATAAACTATAATTATCTTTTGATTAAACCATAATACTTATTCTACTTCTTATTCATTGAATAATTTCTTAAATTCATATTATTGAATTAAGCATTTAGTTCAATAATTATTATTAATAAAATATTCTCAATAAAGAAAATATTTATAGAAATTAAAGTGATATTAAACTATTGAAATAAATAATAGAAATATAATAAGATTCATTTTAAAAAATCATTTTTGATATGATAATATGAAAATAACGGTGATAAGATGCCCTATGATGTAAAAGATATTTCACTAGCACCCCAAGGTAAACAAAAAATAGAATGGGTACAAAAACACATGCCTGTTTTAGAGCATATTAAAAAAGAATTTGAAAAAACCAAACCTTTTGAAGGAATCACCATTGCCTCTTGTCTGCATTTAGAACCTAAAACCATTAATTTAGGGCTAACCTTGCAAGCTGGAGGGGCTGAAGTAGCTATGACTGGATGTAATCCTCTTTCAACCCATGACGATGCCACTGCTGCTGGAGCAGCCCTTGGATTGAATATGTACGGCTGGAGAGAAGAAACTAACGAGGAATACTATCAAAACATTCATAAAGTTCTTGATCACAACCCGGACATTTTAATTGATGACGGAGCAGACATGATCTTTTTAGTTCATAGAGAAAGAAAAGAGCTTTTAAGCAAAATTAAAGGTGCTTGTGAGGAGACTACCACAGGAATCCATCGTTTAAAGAGCATGGCTGAAGACGGAGCATTAAAATTCCCAGTTATGGCTGTGAATGATGCATATACCAAATATCTTTTTGATAATAGATATGGAACTGGGCAATCCACCTTTGATTCTATTATGGGTGCCACCAATATGTTAATCGCCGGTAAAACTGTCGTAGTATGTGGTTACGGCTGGTGTGGAAGAGGAGTTGCTATGCGTGCTCTGGGATTAGGAGGCAATGTTATAGTCACTGAAATAGATCCAATAAGGGCCCTTGAAGCTAAAATGGATGGATTTAGAGTTATGCCGGTTCGAGAAGCCGTTAAACAAGCAGATATCCTTTTGACAGTGACTGGAAATATTGATGTTATATCTGGAGATGACTTTAAATACATGAAAGATGGGTGTGTTATGGCCAATTCTGGACACTTTAACGTGGAAATAAACCAGGATGATATAAGAAAACTTTCAGTGTCCGAGAAAAAAGTTAAAGTAGACATTGATGAATTTGAAATGGAAGATGGGCGTTTATTATACTTGTTAGCTGATGGAAGATTAGTTAATTTAGCATCCGAAAGAGGTCAAGGTCATCCCGCAGAAATCATGGATCTGAGTTTTGCTATGCAGGCTCTTTCAGCCAAACATATATTAAATGAAGATTTGAATCCTGGTGTGCACAAGGCCCCTGATGAACTCGACTTCAGTGTAGCTAAATTAAAACTTGCTGCCATGGATATTCAAATAGATGAATTAAGTCCTCGCCAAATTGATTATTTAGATAATTGGGAAGAAGGAACTTAGTTCTTTTTTATATTTTTTTTAAAGATTTTTTATTTGAATATAAAATAATTGATTCAAAGCATAATTTGATAATTGATTTTAGATATCCATATTCCACCATAGATTATTAGTTTAATGAGATTTCTCTTAAGTAGATAGTTTAGATAGTTGAATTGATTTTAAAGTATTCTAAAATGTAATTTTCAGTTTACATAGCAGAAGGAGATTTAATGAGTTTTTTCAAACTTATAGATAAAGGGCCTGGGATTAAGCGACTTTTTGTAGGGGGAGTTCATGGAAAAGAAGGCTTTAGTACTATTAAAGCTTTAAAAAGAATTCAAAGCTCTGATGTTGAAACCGGCCGACTTATTATTTATAATTGTGATCAAAGCAAGTATATAAGCACGTTAGATAGTAATTATTATCAAAGTAAAATGGGAAAAGAAATTTTAAGGTTAATAAACTATTACCAGCCCGAAATGTATGTGGAAACTCATTGTTATCATCATAAAAGCTATGAAAAGCTGATTGACCCTCAGCGTGAAGAAATATCTGGTGTTCCCCCATTGATTGAACTTGAAAAAGGAGTTTTAATTGGATCTGTATCACCTTACCTAAGAACCAGTTCCTTCAAAAGAGAAGATGTTTGTTTAACTCTGGAAATGCCTTGTATTACAAATAATGATTGTTCTTATCCAGAAAATAAATGTCAAAATCCAGAAGAATCTTTAGATATCTATTTAAAAATTCTTAAAATACTTGCCGATTCCAATAATAGGTCAGAGTTGGAAACAAAGATCTCTAAATATTATCCTCAGCAAGTAAAAACCGCCAGACATTATGCTCGTGAATTTTTTGGAGAATATCCACCATTTTAATTTTATTTAATTCATCAATCCAAATTATCTAAAA
Organism: Methanobacteriaceae archaeon; assembly: GCA_023249725.1. Lineage (GTDB taxonomy): Archaea > Methanobacteriota > Methanobacteria > Methanobacteriales > Methanobacteriaceae > UBA349. The sequence goes on along the minus strand of JAHFBZ010000040.1, from coordinate 7,599 downwards.
AAAGTAAAAATTTCTAATAAGATATCTAATAAGATTTCTAATAAAAATCCATAGAATACTGGAGGAATAATCCATAATATCCAAATATATTTCTAACCTTCTTAAACTCGTTGAAATGGAGCAAGAAGCAGAAATTAGCTCCATGATGAATGAAATAAGAAGACTATCTCCCGGTAAAAGGGAAAATGTGGGTAGGGCCATAAACAATCTTAGTGGGAAGATTTTAGGTAAAGAGCTCGGATTTAATCTGGTTAAATATGGTAGAAAAAAGTCTTTTGAAAGTGAAATTAATGTAGGGGACTTGGTGCTCATCAGTCGGGGAAATCCCTTAAAAAGCGACCTGACTGGAACAGTGACCGAAAAAGGAAAACGTTTTATCATTATAGCTCTTGAAAATATTCCTCAATGGGCCTTAAAAAATGTTAGAATAGATTTATATGCCAATGATGTAACCTTTCGCCGAATGAAAGAAAATTTGAACAATTTAAGTTTGTCAGGAGAAAAATCGCTGGAATTTCTATTGGGAACAAAAATACCATCATCAAACATAGATATTAATCCCCATAATTCGTTTAAAGACGTTCAAATTAATAAATCTCAAAAGAATGCTGTTTCCTCAGCTATGGCAACAGATGACTTTTTTTTAATCCACGGCCCGTTTGGAACCGGTAAAACTCGGACTTTGAGAGAGTTGATTCGACAAGAAGTCAAAAAAGGGAACAAAATACTGGCCACAGCCGAGAGTAACACTGCCGTGGATAATATGTTAGATGGATTATCTATGGCCATTTCAGCGGAATATGAAATTGAAAATAAAACGAGAAATGAAAGTGAAAGTGGAGAGGATTATAATTGCAAAATTGATTGTGTTAGATTAGGTCATCCCCAGAGAGTTTCTCGTAAAAATATAAAGTATACTTTGGCCTATCAGGTAGAAAATCATCCACTGAATTCACAAATAAATCATCTAAAGGATGGAATTAAAAAAATTATTACCGAACGAGACAAAAATACAAAGCCGTCACCTGGACTTCGTAGAGGCTTAAGTGACAACCAAATACTTCTAAATGCTGTTAAAAGGAGGGGCTCTAGGGGTGTTTCACCCAATGTAATGTTATCAATGGCCCGCTGGATAGAAAATAATCAAAAAGTGGATCAAAACCAAGAAAAAATACGTGAAATCGAAAAGAATATTGTGGAAAAAATTCTAAAAAGAAGCTCAGTAGTCCTTTGTACTAATTCATCAGCAGGATTAGAATATTTGAAAGGATCAAAATTTGATTTAACCATAATAGATGAATCATCCCAGGCCACAATCCCCAGTGTTTTGATACCTATTTCTAAAGCCAACCGTTTTGTTCTGGCCGGAGACCATAGGCAGCTGCCACCAACCATAGTCAGTCAAAAAGCAAGGCCCCTACAAAAAACTCTCTTTGAGGGGCTAATAAAAAAATATCCTCAAAAATCCACTATTTTAAATGTTCAATATAGAATGAATCCAAGTTTAATGGAATTTCCCAATCACGAATTTTATAATGGTGAAATAAAAGCGGCAGAAAGCCTAAATAAAATTTCAATTAATGACATAGTCTCTAAAATTAATATAAGTGAGATTATTGAAAAAAATGAAAGTGATCAGTTCAAAGAAGTTGAAAGAGATTTATTAGATTCTAAAATCCCATTTATATTTTTAAATACGTCTAAAATTAATGAAAGATTTGAACAGAGAATAAAAGATTCTACATCCATTCAAAATCCTCTTGAAGCAGATATTATAAGCATAATTGTTAATATATTCCTGAAATCAGGGTTTTCATCAGAAAATATGGGTATAATAAGTCCCTATGATGATCAAAGAAATTTAATTAGCTCTTTAACCAATGTCGAAGTGAAAACGGTGGATGGGTATCAGGGACGTGAAAAAGACATTATGATTATATCTACAGTTAGAAGCAATTCAAAAAGAGAAATTGGATTTTTAAGTGATATGCGGAGACTTAATGTCGCACTTACTAGGGCTAGAAGAAAAATGATAATGATCGGCGATATTGACACTTTAAAAAGCAATGCAACATACCATCGACTGATAAAATACTCCGAAAAAAGGGGATTTTTAAAAGATTTAAAATTAAATTAATTATTTTTAGTTTAATTTAATTGAGTTTATTTTAGTCCCATTGAATTGATAATTATTATTATTATTATTATTATTATTATTATCCAAAATATTCAATTTATCTAAAACCAGTCTTCCAAGCTTTTTTGAGCGGAATCCATTTTTTTAATCTTTTTTATAGCGCTGAAAACCCTTTCCTCTGAAAAGCCATGTTCCCCACATAAAAACTCAATTATTCCTTCTTGATCAGGAGTTCTCCATTTGAGTTTATAATCCCTAGTAATTTCTGGATTCAAAAATAGTTCCCTTAACAACTGTGGGTCTGCACCAAATTCGTCCAGAGAAGTTTTTGTTTTCTCAATTGCAGAAAATATATCTTTTTCTTGTTTAATAAGTTTTAAACCGGTTTTAGCGCCCACACCTTTAATTCCCGGATTAAAATCAGTGCCCACCATTAAGGCCACATCAACTAATTGTTCCCTAGTAATTTCCAGGTTTTTAAGAACTAAATCAAGTTCCATTAGTTCTGGATCAGCCAAATTTCCACTAATAGTTAAATTACGAACGACAAGTGGAGCTCCAAAAAGCAGACAGTCATAATCCTGACTAGCTACGGCCCAGGCATCACCATTAGTGACCATAAAAGATGCTTGCGCTTCACCTTCACCCAACGATTGTATATAAGGCACCCCCATAAGCTCAAGCAACTTTTTAGAACCATTGACCACATCTGAAGACATTCTAGATGACCTTACAGCATATTTTCTTGCTTCTTCAATGTCACCCTTACCCAATGCCTCTTTCCATTTCTTCTCAGATTCTTTTCGTACTTCAATCCTTTTACTTACAGTTTCTCCTTTTAAAGAATGAGATTTACCATCAAACACATATATGGGCTTTATTCCTTTTTCCATTAAAGAAGAAGTTCTATAAAGTATACCGCTAAGGTGAGATGTGACTCTACCGTGCTCATCCATAAGAGGCGTCCCATCTCTTTGGCGGATACTGGATAAAAATTGATAAATACTATTAGCTGCATCAATAGCAACTGTACGACCATTTAAATCCTCAAAATTAATTGGTTTAGGCGAAACAATATCTTTAAACTTCACTCCCATTTTAAATCCCCTTCATATGCTATTTAAGTAATTTAAATTTATTAATTATATTTATATTTTTACGAATAATATAAATATTTTAAATTAATGCTGATATCAATTAACTGGTTTAGCAGTATTAAATATATTTGATATAAGAAAATTCTGATGATAAAAAAACTAAGTATCCTTGATAAAGTTAATTAATAAAATTATAGTAAATTTTAAGATTATTTAGTAAAAGAAGTTATAGGAAATGTTTCTTTGATTCTAATTAAAATTTCGCCATTTCTAATTATATTATAAGTTCTAGTAAGCATCATAGAATCCGTGTTAAATATGTCTTTAAGTTGTTGGTCTGGTTCTTCCATAGCAATTGATTCAACTTCCCTTCTGGACTCCACATTATGTTTCTTTAATATACGACCAATAGGTATGTCTGCACGTATTAAGTCCTCTTTAAAATTATTATTTAATCTATCAACAGGAATATATGATATAGCATGAATAAGAGGTTCTTTAGTTCCAATAATTACAACCCTATAATTAACCGTATCACCAGGATTAATTTCTAATTTTTCAGCTATTTCCAAATCAGCTATTTGAGATTCTTGAACCAGCGTTTTAATACCGACATGGCCTTTTAAAACATCTAATATTCTAGTAACAGAACCATCAGTGGCCAGAAGTATTTTTTGAGTATTGGATAACTCCCCTAACACTTTTTCAATCCTTTTGATTTCATCCATGACATTTATATCCATTTATTTCCCCTTTTTTTTCTTTTTTAAAATAATGAAATATTTAATAAAAAAATAGATTATAAAATGAATTTTTTAATAAATTAATCATAAAATAGACTCATTTTAAGGGCCCCTAATTTCCCCATGAATGGCTGAGTTGGCTGCTACAGCAGCATTAGATAAATAAACCTCAGAATCTGGATCTCCCATTCGGCCTTTGAAATTACGGTTACTGGTGGCCAGACTTACTTCACCAGACCCTATTACTCCCATATGACCCCCTAAACAAGGCCCACATCCAGGATTACAAACCATTACTCCGGCTTCAATGAATGTACTGATAATACCATTATTAACTGCCTTTGCATAAATTTCAGCAGAAGCTGGAATTATAACCACCCTTACATCTTCATGAACTTTTTTACCAGATAAAACATCAGCAGCTTCCATTAAATCCTCATAGCGACCATTAGTACATGATCCTATGAAAACCTGATCTATATGGGTTCCTTCAACTTTGCTGAGAGGTTTAACATTATCTACATCATGAGGACAGGCAATTTGAGGTTCCATATCATTTACATCAAAATTAAATTCTTTAGAATAAACATGGTCTGGATCAGACTCATAAATCTCAAAAGAAGACCTAGTTCTTTTTTTTAAGTATTCTAAAACAGCTTTATTGGGTTTCATGATCCCATTTTTAGCTCCCATTTCAACAGACATGTTAGCGACAGTCATTCTTCCGGAAACACCCATATTATCAATTGTTTCACCACAATATTCCACAGAGTTATAAGTTGCACCATCAGCACCAATTTTTCCAATCATATGAAGTATGACATCTTTTGGAGTTACATTTTCAGCCAAATTCCCATTAATTTCTGCTTTTATTGACTCAGGGACCATGAACCATGTTTTTCCAGTGGCATAGACTAAAGCCATATCTGTAGCCCCCATACCAGTAGAAAATGCTCCAAATGCACCATAGGTACAAGTATGTGAATCTGCGCCCACGATAAGTTTACCGGGCTGGATAAATCCCTTTTCAGGGAGGACTTGGTGACAAATTCCTTCCCCATGATTATAAATATTTTTTATGCCTTGTTCTCGGGCAAAATCTCGAGTTATGTGCTGAAATTCTGCAGAACCAATATTATTCGCTGGAAAATTATGATCAAAAACTATAACAATTTTTTCAGGATCCCATACCTTTTCAGCAACACGTCTAAAGGTTTTGATAGTGGGTGGTGATGTTCCATCGTGAGTCATGGCTAAATCAATTTTTGCTTCTATGATCTCACCAGGCGAAACTTCGCTCTTTCCAGCAGCTCTAGCAAGAATTTTTTCGGTTATATTCATTTAAAGTCCTCAATCAGAATTTTCAGTTATTAATACTTGGTCAACTAAAAGAGATATTGAATTAAATTTAAATTAATAAAATTTAAATTAAAATAACTGATTAATTAATTATTAATTTAAAGTTAGATGCTCAAGTCATTAATCAAATATCCACTGGGCCTCTTGTAGATTTCACAATGTGATTAAAGAGCTCATCATTAATGTATCTACCTTCTTCCCGGCTTCTTTTTACTTCTTCAACTATTTTACACAATTCATCCCTAGTAACTTCTATGCCGCACTCTTCAAGTTTTGCTTTGACTGCACGACATCCAGAATGTTTTCCCAAAACAATTTTACGGGTTTGACCAACTAATTCTGGCAAAAACGGCTCGTAAGTTAAAGGTTCTTCAATAACTGCATCCACGTGAATTCCGGATTCATGCCTAAATACATTTTTGCCTACAATAGGCTTATTTTTAGGAACAGCTACTTTTGTGTGCTTTTCAACTAAATTGGATAATTCTTGGAAAACTTTTATATTAAATCCTAGGTCTACCCCATACATAATTAGCAAAGACATGACTAATTCTTCTAGAGAAGTGTTTCCTGCCCGCTCACCAATTCCATTCACCGTAGTAGATATGGCATTACCTCCAGCCAATAATCCAGAAATAGAATTTGATAAGGCCATGCCAAAGTCATTATGGCAGTGCATAGCAATATCTGTTTTTAAAACAGATCTAAGTTCTCTAACCAAGAAATCCATTCCTTGAGGAGTTATAGCTCCCACGGTATCAGCTATGTGTATTCGATCAACACCATATTCTTCTGCTTTTTTGTAAATTCGTTTTAGAAAATCAAGATCGGTACGGGTAGCATCTTCAGCAGAAAAAGCTACAAACAAATCATGATCTTTAGCATATTCAATGGACTTCATACATACATTTAAAGCTTCTTCTCGACTTAATTTTAATTTATGTTCTAAATGGAGATCTGATGTTCCCATAAAAGTTATTATTCCATCAACATCACAATCTAAGGCCACATCAATATCCTCTTTTTTAGTACGAGACAAGACTATAATTTCTGCATCAAGGCCCTCTTGAACAACTCGTTTAACTGAAGATTTCTCTTGCTCAGACACTACTGGAAATCCAGTTTCTATTTGAT
>JAHFBZ010000040.1:0-1119 GCA_023249725.1 Methanobacteriaceae archaeon | reverse complement strand
CTTTCTTGCAATTTCAAGTTTTTCTTGGGTTCCTAAACATACACCCGGTGTCTGTTCACCATCTCTAAGAGTAGTATCGTATACTGTTATCTTTTTTGGAAATTCAAGCTTTACTTCCTTATTAAAAGGACTTACAAAATACTTCAAAAGATTCCCACCTATTAGTTTGATATTTATGAAACAAATCAGTTTAAGTTACTTATCTATTTCTTCATATTTCATCGAATAATTATCGTTAAGTTTAATTATATGTTAATTATCAACTTTATCTATTTATTTAGTATAAAAAATTAACACTGAAGAATCCTTCCGGTGAAACATTAGCTAAAAAATAAAATAATAGAAAAAATTAGAGTATAATTCAAATACCAGTTAATTCCAAGTATGATTTTCTTTCAAACCCTTCAGTTATTCCCATTTTTTCATATAATTTAAAAATATCTTGTAATGTTTCATCGAAATCTTCACCATCTTCCAGGTCTTTCTCTATTTCCATGAAAATTCCTGCTTTTTTAACTGTGTCCAGAGTAATTATAAAATCATTAAAATGGTATATCTCACGATCTTTCACAACAGTAGCCACTAATTTAAACCCTAAACTTTCAAAAATATTTTTAGTTTTGGTCGCATCACCCACAGAAACTTCAAATTCTTGACGTGTTTTACTAGATTTATCAATTTTAGCACCTTTATATGTTATAAAAACATCCAGCTTATCCCCATTAGGTATTTTTCTTATTCTCAATGCTTCATCAGTGACTGCAAAATCCCTGTGAGGTGCATTAAAGTAAGTATCTTCTTGATGTTCTGTCCTAATTTTTTTTGCATTCAATACCAAAAGGGATTTTTTTATAGAATCAAATTCATTCACTCGTGCTTTTACCTCAACTTCAATCAAATAAATCACCAAGTTATAATTAATTCATGATCAATATTACTTTTAAATTTAATATCAAAAATATAATAATAATAATAATAATAATAATAATAATAATAATAATAAATTAATGTGGTATTTCAACAATCAAAACATTCCTAAAATCGGTTCCATATTATAAAACTGAATTGTTTAATAATCTATTTAACCTGATTCTTAATGAACTCTCTTAAAAATATTTT
>JAHFBZ010000039.1 GCA_023249725.1 Methanobacteriaceae archaeon | reverse complement strand
AATATCGGGCTGTTTGGCCTTGCTCTGTAAGAAGTCCCAACGGGATTCTTGAGGCACCCAGAACACGTTTTTGGCCATGTACTCGTCTTTGTCTTCCGCATCGGCCAGTCCTTCTGGATCGTTTTTCAGTTCCTGATATACCTCGTCAAAGGCATCTGATATGTATTTGAGAAATATTAGTCCCAGTACTACGTGTTTGTATTCAGCAGCATCCATATTGTTCCGTAATTTGTCTGCTGATTGCCAGAGTTTTTGCTCAAATCCCAGATTCGCACCATTGTTAGTTTTAGCCATTTGCACACCGAATAAAATAATAAATTTCTAATTAATTTTTATTTGTAATATTTAATAGTTAACCTTTTTTATTTAATTTTAGATATAATTAAATAAAGAAAAATTGTAAGTGATATTATGGTTAATTATTGGCTTTGGGTAGAAAAAGAAGGTGGAATTGAAAATGAAATGGAACCCGATGATGAATTTGAGTGGGAAGGGTGTCATTATGACACAGAAGAGGAAGATTTAATTCTTATTTATAGAACTAGACCATATAAAAGAATTCAGTATCTCATAAAAGCTTCTTCTGATTCTAAATTATATCCAAAGAATGCTGTAGACGAAATTTATAATTGCAATTGTGAAGTTCTTTATAATTTTAAGGATAATGGTCTCCAATTAAAAGAAATGCAGGATAATAATCTTTTAGAAGATTGGTATCCCTTGAAAGTGAATTTTGTTAAAATGAAGTTTCCAATAGAAGAAAAATTCTGGAATATTCTAAAAGACCTTTTAATTGAAAAGAATCCCGATTCAGAGAATTTATTTTAATTTTTAGAAATCTAAATATAATTGATGAATTAAATAAAGCAGGTTTTGGTGTTATTTTACATAACCGGGAACAAACACAATTAGTTGATACATTCACTTCCAACGATATTGGAATTCCAGCCATGGAAACTGAATTAGCAACTGCATAAAACAAATATTTTTTATTTTTTATAAATTTCAATCAAAGATGGCCTTATTTGAGGAATAACATCTTTTACCGTACGCCATACCAGTTCGTATTTAATTCCAAAATAAAAATGAATAAGTTTATCTCTCATTCCAGCCATTTCTCTCCATGGAATATTGGGATAATCTTTTTTAATGTCTTCTGGTAAGTTTTTGGTGGCCTCTCCAATGATTTCAAATTTCCTTATAACTGCACTGGAAGTTTTATCGTCTTCTTTGAATTCATCAAAGTCCATTTCACCAATAAATAGTTCTATGGAATCCATAGCTTCTAAAATATCTTTTAAATAAAGCTTAGGATCCCTCATACTAGAATGGCCTCCTTCATGACCTGTTTTTCAATTTCTTTGCGAACAGTATCAATAGGGACCACATCAACTTTAATATGAATTTCATCTTCTAAAAATTGGGATAGGCCTACCAAGTCCAAGAGATTAGCATTATCATTAAATTCTACTAAAACATCGAGATCACTCTCTGGAGTCTCTTCTCCACGAACATAAGATCCAAAAATAGCTTTTACCTGAGCTTTATATTTTTCCTGAATTTGAGGGTTCAAACTTCTAATGAGTTTAATGATTTCTTTTTTTTCCATTTTAACCACTCTCATGATTCTAAACCAACAAATTCCATATCCTTCATAATATTAGGCCTTACACGGTCTTTAATACCGCCAGAGGTCAGTATTTCTACTTTTATGTCTAGTAACTTAGATAAGTGTTCTTCTAATTCTACTAACTGAATAAAATCCGGTGTGGTTTCAAAATCAACTAGTAAATCCAGGTCACTTTTTTCGGTCTGTTCTTGGCGGGCATAGGATCCAAATAGGCCTACTTTATCTACGTGAAAACTTTCTCTTAGGAAAGGAAGATCCATTTCAAGTATTTTTAAAACTTCAGATTTTGTTTTCATAAAAACCACATTAAATAATTCTTTGATTAATTATTGATTTTTAATGTTATTATAATTAATCATGAAATAATAGACATATAGGTCGTTATTATACCTCTTTGATTTAGCAGAAAATCTTTAAAGGTTGTGATAGTTATATTAAAATAGATTTGGTGGAACTAATAAAAAATATTTTTTTCCAATTTCCCAAAAAATAATCCACTTATATACCCATCATTTATAATGCCTTAAAACAAAGTATAAATAGCATCATACTTTTTAAAATTATAAGAGCAAAACCATGAAAACTATACAAGACTGTCTATTAGAAAAAAACGCAACTGTAGAGGCCTTAGGACAGGGCAAACAATCTATTTTAATTAGGAACTATGAAAATACTTTGAAAAAATTTTTGCTTTATCCTACTATTGAATATCTGGATGATGAAAAATACCTGGACAGCTTCCAAGATAAACATCATTCTTTCATCAAGAAAAATTCCAAACCTGATGAAGAAGGCCCTGAATTTGAAGTCAAATACTATGCCACTGTGGAAGAGGAAATTGAAAAACCAGCCGATAGCATTGATGCCATAAATAAGCACCATATGTGGACTGATGAGTATGTAAATGATTACATGAATGCTGATACGACCTATGTTTGGCTTTTAAGAGTTTACAAACTAAAAGAACCAGTAGTTATCAAACGGACCAATGGTATGGTTTATGCTGATGTGGATGAAGCAATTTCCGTGGAAGATATTGAACCAGTATTATCTGATGCAGAATTTAATAAATTAAAAAAGAGTTTAGAATAGATCTTTTTCTATTTTAACTATAATTTTCTTTTTAAAATAAAATTGATTAACTCTAATGATTTAATTAAATATTTTACTATCATTATTTTACTCAAATCACTATTTTTAAGATTAAGACTAATTTACTAAGCATATTAACTTTTTTATCAAATTTAATTCTATACGGCCGATTAATAGATGATTATAAATCAGACAATTTATACTTTTTACTTTTATTTTTAAATTTAAATCATTAACTATTCTAAAATTTAAATTATGGTTAACTATTTTGTCCATATCCCCCAGGATTACTTTTCATAAGCTCTCCACAGTATTATACCACATGAAAATAAATAATTCTATAGAACATTAATTAGGTGATAAATATGGCTATGAAAGTCTATGATTTAGTAAATAAAGCAGAAGAAATTGAAAATGCAACCATATATGTGGAAAATTACACCAATAAAGAGGATGCTAATGGAAAAGAAATCCACGTGGTAGAAATTAATTTAGAAGATACCGACACCGAAAAGGTCACCGGCCCATATATCCTGGAAGCAGATACCAAATCGGCCCTGGACTCGCAAGTAAAATTCACCCTGGGTGCCTATTTCAAGAAAATAGACGTGGTAAACAAATTGTATTAAAACAATAACATTAGCATTATTTTTCCCTATTTTAGCCCCAAATACAAATTTTAATAAATAGGAATGTATTAAAAAACAAATATTATTCTTTTATGAAAACATATATTCTTTTTTACTTAATACAGCTAAATTTTTTACTTAGTTATCTGTTATTATATGAGGAGCCATTTCATGGAAGTCATCTTACAACAATTGGCCAATTTCAGCGTTTTAATCTACATCGTTACCACCATGTTATCTATGGGCCTTAATTTTCTTCCTAAACAATTTTTAGAACCATTAAAAGATAAGAGTTTAATATTAAAGTCTTTAACCGCGAATTTTTTAATACTTCCCATTATAACTTACATTATACTGCAGCTTATCCCCCTACCCGAGGGCCTGGCCATTGGTTTGATTTTAATGGCTGCCGGGGCCGGATCACCATTCATGTTGAAAATAGTTCAGCTAATAAAAGCGGATATGGCCTTTGCGACCGGGCTGATGATCATATTGTCCCTGGTGACTTTGGTCTACATACCCCTCATGCTTTCCTTTTTATTACCTGGTGTTTCTGTTAATCCATTAGCTATAGCCAGTTCCCTGATAGCCCTGATATTTTTACCATTAATCATAGGAACAACCATAAAATCAAAATACAATAAAATAGCTACTAGAATTCAACCTATTTTTAACCAGTTATCCAGTATATTTATAGTTCTGGTGGTAATTCTTTATCTGGGCCTTAACTACCAGGACTTTTTGACAGTATTTGGTACTGGGGCCTTGATAGCAGCCATAATTTTTATATTAGGTGCATTTGTAACGGGATATTTATTGGGTGGCCCTTCCTCCAGCACCAGATCCGTGTTGGGTATGGGGACTGCTATTAGAAATTCGTCAGCCGCCTTTGTGGTGGCCCTGGCCAACTTCAGTTATCAGTACGAGGTGATGGCCATGATCATTGTGGTTTACATGTTCAGTATCATTCTGATGATGCTCATCTCCAGAATACTTAGAAAAGAAGTGAATATCATAAAATCCCAACCATGAATATAATAAATTAAATAATAACAGTTAGAAAATAAATAAAAATGTCCAAAAAATTAAAATCGACATGCATTACTTTATATGCTTTGAAAATCAATAGAATATTGCCTATATGGCAAAAAATTGGAAGTGATACATTTGTTTGGAGATAATTACAACAACGATAGAGATAATTCTGCCCCTATTAAAGAAGGCGGAGAATATGATGTTAAGATTGAAGATACCGGCAGAGACGGAGACGGAATTGCACGTATCGAAGGTTTTGTGGTCTTTGTTTCAGGCGCCAAAGTAGGCGATGAAGTTAAAATTAGAGTTAACTCTACCCGTAGAAATTTTGCATTTGCTGAAATAATTGAATAATCTTTATTTTCTAAAAGTGAAAGGAATATGCTGATTTAAAGTTTATACTTTTCATATTTTTATTAAATTCAAGTTAATTCTTATAATTTCACTTTACAGGGAATAATATTCCCTAAAATCTTTTTTTATTAATAAAGTATATTATGCAAACTTAATGGCAAACTTAATGGCATAATAATTCATAGTATATATTAAATTGCAAATCATTGAATATTACAAATTGAATTCATTTAAATTGATTCATATCATAGATTCTAAACTAAAACAAGATTTAAAGTTTAGATTATTTATTATAAGTTATAACTATACCCATATCTTTAATCATTGTTTGGGGAAATAATTTACAATGAAAAGATATAATAGTTAAAAAAGATACTATATACGGGGATACAAGCTTGAAAAGTAGTTACCATTTTGTAAAATTTGATTATAAAGCTAGATTAGATTCTATATATGTAAATATTCTTGGTAGTCAAGAAAGTCAGGAATCTTTTCAAGTTTCAGAGAACGTAATTATTGATATTAACTCAGAGAAAATTCCGGTACAATTTAAAATTGTGGATGCTTCTGTGCTATTTCAGGAAAAGAAAAGTCTTTTAAAGAATCTTTCTAATGTAAAAATTGATTTAAAAATTGATTCAGAATTCGTCCATTTTAAGGGACAGATTGATTTTGCCATAGACAATGACATACTATCAAAAGAAATTGATGTCACCGCACCTAATGATATAAAAATATCTGAAATGCAGGGCACTTATGCAGCAGGAAGATCCTTTTGATATTAAAATCTGTATTATCACTTATTTTTTTAAATAATTATTTTTATTCATGATTACGAATTTAGATAATATTAACTTTTATAAAAATTATTTATAATCTTTATTTTGAATTTACATTCTAATTATTAATCTGTAGCCTAAATCAGTTATATAATATGTCTATTTATTATTATTCTTATTTTAAAGGATTATTTTTTAATAAATACCAGATTATTTTTCCACATTAGAAATATTTATATATTAAAAGTTTTACATGTAAAAGGGATAAGAAAATAAATTTTAGGGTAAATTAAATGATTTATAAAAAATATTTGGCCATGATAATGGTTTTAGGGCTAATGAGCTTTGAACCCACAGCAGCAATGCAAATAGGTTCAGAAAATGAGTTATATTCAGATATTAATTCAAATAATGTATTTGAAGGAATAAACAAAACTAAAATTACTTGTGAACTTGATAAAATAAGTGGAAACGATGTTCATGGGCGAAATGACAGATTCTTAAATATGAATTCTGTAAAGATTAAATCATTTAAGAAATTTTCCAAAACCCCCCACATTCAATTAATTCAAAGATTCAAACATTCCTTGATAATCAAAAAGACAAATGTAAGTGCTGACGAAAATATTCATAAAAATAAATCAGAATCCAATAAAAATCATCTTTCTAATGTAAGTCAACAAGTTTCCAATAATAAAACTAATATTGACGAATTTCATTCAGAGGCCAACATTAACAAAACACAGAATTCTAATATTATTGAAAATAAAACGAAATCAACTGAATTTGCACTTAATAAACAATCAATTAACAATAATAGTGCTGGAATATCAAATTTCACAAATAGGGCTAATGAAACTCCTGAGATTAATAATACAACTAATGGAACTTTAAATTCTACTGAAAATAATACAAATTTAAATAACACACAAAATCTGACAAATAACACCACTGTATCCTTAAATGCTGAAGAATCTACAAAAGATAAAGTCTGTGATACATTACTTGCAGTTGGTTATCTATCAGCAGCTATTGCTGCAGGATGTGCTCTAAATCCGGAACCATTCGCCTCCAAAGTAATTGGTGCCATAGCAGTAGGAGTTGCAGTAGTTTCATTTGTGGCCTATATCTGTATAAAATGGATCTGGTAATTTAAAAAACTTTTTTTATTAAATATTTATTTTTAAGATTAATTTTTATTTAAAATAAATTATTTTTTTCTTTATTTTTAAAAAACTAAGCCAAAAAACCTGCTAATCCATATCTTGATTCAAATAATATGAGTGTTATCTAAAGTTTAGATAAATAATGTCATCAAAATCAAAATATTTTATAAATTGAAGCTACAAATTAAGATTAGGAGATAAAAAAAATGTTTGTAAATCATGTTAAAATATTTTATTCACAAGAAGACATTGAAGAATACCATACAACCAGCCCAGAGATTGTTAGAATCCAGTTTGTTGAAAACGGAAATGTTACCATATATTATAAACAATTAGATGAACAAGGACAGGAATACAGTAAATTCATCCCATTCACAAGCTATAGGAATATAAAATATACTAAAGAAATTTTAGTTCCTAAATAATATTATAATTTTTACCTTTTGCACTTAATTTAATGTGCAAATTGTTTATTGGATATTTGTTTCAAAATAAATTATTTATCAATATGATTTCATGTTCCTTACAGAGGAACTCTATTTTTTTTATATTTTTGATGAAAAATACAGAAAAATTTTAGCAATTTTTAAAAAAATGAGAAATATGCCTAAATGCTTGGTCAGGTCTATATGTATTAGTCAATATTGGTCCTGTTTGATGTTTTTTATTTTTCAAGGAATTGGATTATTGGAAGAAATATATCCAACTTCGTTATAGACTGATATCTAAACCACATGGCTAAGTATAGACTAGTTTTATATAATTTTGATGTAAAAAAATTTGTAAAATATCATGATTTAACAAACTTGTAAATTTGAATATAATATTGATTTTTAATATTCTTTTAGACCATTATTAATAATTTCATTTTTAATGTTCGAAATTTCATTTCTGAATTGTTCCCAATATTTATCATCCAAATCCTTTTCAATTTGATACTTATATCCACTATTTGTTTTTTCAAAGCCGTTTATTTTACTTATTTTTGGGAAATGATTTTTGACAATTATATTTCCATTCTTTACTTTCTTTATTAGATCCGTTTTTCCACGGGATGAACGAATGTGCTGTTTTTGAGCAGATAAATTAGAAAAAGCTTCAAAAATACATACATTTTTTCCATTCAATGATAAATTTACACTGAATCCTTTAGTACCCCAATTTATATCGAGTTTTTCTTTCTTAATCAAATCAAACATCTTTTGATAAAAATGCTGACCATTATTATCAAGATTTTCAAAGAACATATCTTTGTTTAATGTTGGTCCTCCCCCTGTTTTCCTGCTTTTTCGTGATAGTGCCTCTATGGATTGGCCTATTACACGTGAAACTAAAATACTTTCGTTATTTTGTTTGTATTGTTTTATTTCAACTGCAAGGATTTCAATAGAATCCATATTTCGATTCAAGAATTCCAATATATTTTGAAGTCTATTGGGA
Source organism: Methanobacteriaceae archaeon (assembly GCA_023249725.1). Lineage (GTDB taxonomy): Archaea > Methanobacteriota > Methanobacteria > Methanobacteriales > Methanobacteriaceae > UBA349. The sequence continues at coordinate 12,461 of JAHFBZ010000039.1, read as the reverse complement.
ATTTCATCTGCTATTACAAGCAAGCGAATCTTTTCAGCCTTTAAATTATCATATACTCTCTCCCAAAAGTCTTCTTCATTCATATCTTCATCTAAAAAATCATTAATAGGAGTTTCATTGTTTTTTTCGAATAGTTCTCTAATAGCACGAGTATCCATAGATAACAAAATATTAGCACCATATTCTATTATTTGGGATGCTACTTCACTTTTAAGCCTATTATCCTCACTTCTTTTTAATTCAACTAAAGTAGGTATACCCTCTTGATCTAAAAAAAGTATATCTAATCTTATATTTGAACCACCTAAAACTGGGAAATTAACTTCTTTTCCAACATATAACCATCGTCTTGGTTTTTCAAAATTAATTTGGTCGCCCGGGATTAAATCAGGATGTTTAATTATTAATTTTTGGAAATTAATTTCTTTAGAATGTTTCTTTTCAGGAATGGTGATAATATTATCATCAGATTTTATTTTGTAGATTTTTCCCGTCATCTTAAAGCCCCCACGATAATTCTTTGTCAAATTAAATTTAATAATAAATAAAAATAAATATTGATAATAATTTTTTTATTCTAAGCCTAATTTTTTATAATCAACTTGGTTTATTTCAGGATCTTTATCAATTAGCTTTTTACAATCATCATTTTGACCTAAACTAACAAGAAGCCCCTTAACTTCACGTTTTTTTCCAATTGTATTTTTTATAGAGTCTACATAATCAGCAATTTGATAATATGCATCACTATTAGCTTTTATAATCTTTAATTCAACAACAATTAAATTACCTGTTTTGATATCCTCATATAAAATGTCAAGTCGTCCTGGCCTATCCTTTAGTGTATATTCTCTTTCTTTAAATTTTAGGTTATGGCCTATACTTTCAAAGCGCCAAGATTCATCAACTAATCGATCTTGAAGATTTTTTTCTAAATATAACCTATCCACATTATGATCACTCAATTTTCGTTCCCAATCCAAATATAATTTTTTCTTTCCTAATTTTTTAAGTGCTCTAGACCCATAGTATATTGCAAAACCATAATTGGGGTTTATATCGAGCGCTTTTTTAGCATGTTGATAAGATTTCTCATATTCTTTATTAAAATAATATATAAAAGCCATATTTCCCCATGAGTACTCCAAATATGGATCTATATTATTTATTTTCTCATAAATTAACAGTGCAGCTTTTTGAGTTCCTTGAATCGAATAAATTGTAGCTTTAAGATTTAGTAAACTAATATTATTTGGATATAAATATAGGGCAGATTTTAGAACATTTAAAGAATTTTCAAAATCTGATTTTTGATAATATATTCTTGCTTTTTGATATAAAGCTTCTAGATCCTCCCTATTTTCATAAAGTAACATATTACAGATGTTCAATGCATTATTATAATCCTCAAAATTAAAATAATATTCTAGTTTTGTTAAATTTATATCTCTTCTATTTACATAAACTCCTTTATCAAGTCGTGTTTTCTTTTTATCGGAATATTTTGAAGCTTTATTGAGATATTTTATCTGATTTTCCCAATCAAGGAAATTATGGCACGCCATTGATTTTAAATAGTAAATTAATGGGTCATTTTTAATTTTTAAATTTTCAAAACAAGAAAAAACTTCTTCTTTATCACAATTTAAAAACATTAAAGTTATACCTTTCCTAGCTGCAACTAAATCATTATAATTCTTAATTAGGAATGAATCAATCAATATTAAAGCTTCTTTTTCTTTACCAAGATCTTCTAAACAAGATATTTTTCCTAAAATTGATTTAATATTATTAGAATCTAACTTAAGACACTTTTCATAGTAATCTAAAGCCTTTTCAACATCATATAAATAGTAATTAGTGCTTCCTATTGCAAAAAGATAATCCGTATTGTTAGAATCTGATTTAATAGCTTCTTCAAAACATTTTAATGCTTTTTCATATTCCCCTAGCCTATAAAATTCTTTTCCCTTTGTAAACAATAGTAACACCCTCTAATTTTATTTATAAATCTAAATATTCAGGTTATTATATTATCATTTACTTCAGAATTAATATAATTTTGCAAATAAGATTTGTATTGATTTAGGTGATTTTATGAGAGCTTATACAAGAATGTGTTTTGGTGAATTTAAGAAGAAGACTGTAAAAGTAAATGATAGTCGAAATTTGATTCCTGGAAAAAAAGTTGTTATTATTGATGCTGAGGATTATATGGTGATGATGGCTTTGCTTGGAGGAATCACAAGAAGAAATGAAGATTCTGAAAAATTGTGGAATATTGTAAAATCTAATGAATTAAATATTCCTATTTCAGAACTTATTGATAAAATGGGATTTAATATAGAATTTGATGATGATTGGATATTAGTTCCAAAATAAATTAATCGAAAATAAAATATTTTGTTCCTCCTCGAGGAACTCGTTTATTTTTTATTTTAAAATGAGAAAAATAGAAAATTTGAGTAATTTTAAAAATATGAGAAATAGGGGTAAATGAATGACTAGGTCTATACGGGCTAATGAATTTTGCCCTATTTTAGTACTTTTTTTCTAGATATTTTTGTTAATTTTATAGTGAAAATATTCAACTTCGTTTAACCCGGATTTAACGAAGTTCATAGCAGCAACTAGATCAAAATAAAGTAGTCGCATCATGATTTTTTTCTGCTAAAATTTCTTTTAATATGTTCCAGTATTCTTCATCAATTGGAAATTTCATTTTAACAAAATTTACTTTTAGAGGGTACCACTCTTTTAGATTTTTAATTCCCTGCATTTCTTTTAAGGTAAGACTATTTTCATTAAAATTATATAGAACCTCACAATTACAACTGTATATTTCATCAACAATGTTGTTTGTACGCAAATATGAGTCTGAAGTTGCTTTAACAAGATACTGAATAAATTTATTTGGATTAGTTCGATATATTAGAATTAAGTCATCTTCTTCAGTATCATAATCACATCCATCCCATATCCATTTTTCATCAGGAAACATGGTTCCATCTATTCCGCCTTCTTTTTCTACCCAAAGCCAATAATTTACCATGACAATCACTATTATTTAAACAAATAATTTTTAAAGTGATTTTAATATTTGATAAAACTTAGAATCACTTAAAACAGGTTTTATTCCATCTAAATCTATATCTTCACTAACATTCGCATAAACCAGACCTTTACTTCTATCAACCATTACATGATGTTTAAGTTCATAAACTCTTAAAACCCAGATATATGCTTTACCAGAACCAAGATAAGATTTAACATGTTCATTCGTCCAAATATGGAATTTATTTAAAGTCCCTATTCTGGAGGATGGTTTTTCAATAACTTTTTCCACTATGGCAAAGTATTTGACTTCTTTTTTAGATTCATCTTCTTTAGGTAGGACATTTTTATGGACAAATGATTGATCTTCTTTTTTAAAGCTGTCTAAAAAGTCATCTTTAGTTGCATAACTTATAGTAGGATATAAAAGAAACTTTTCCACAGAAGTACTATATCTTCTAATTAGAATAGTTTGTTTGCCCTGACCTAAGGCCTCTAATGTGGCATTCCATTCATTAAGACATTTAGTTATAGTTTCCATTGGAATCATCCCTTATTTTTCTCAACCGTGATTTTCCTATAAAAACAGTTTTTCCTTTTTTATATATTCTTTCTGCATATTCGGTTGGTATGGGATGTGTAACCCCTTTTATTTCCTTTTCCATTTTTTCACCCATTATTTTTAAAAAGATATGAAAAATAATTAAAAATAGTTATTCTACACCTAATGCCTTGAAAACGGCATCTTCAGCTGATTGATAGAATATTAAGCTGAAATTACCCAGTAATTCTGGGGAAACGGTATGTAAATCATTACTGGAAGTCATAGGGATTAATACCTTTTTAGCTCCACTATCCAGGCACACCTGCAGGGTATTGGCCAGGTCTTCTATTTTTAGGATGGTTCCACCAATACTTAAACTTCCCAGTATAGCTGTACTTGATAAAACTGGTTTATCTAAAGCAGCAGAGCATAATGCGACAAATGCGGCTAAAGCTAAATGATTGGTCATACCAATACCATTCAAATCTTGTACCTGCATTAAATAATCTTTATTCTTGGTGCTGATGGTTCCACTAACATTGGCACTATTGGATTTTAAAAAACTATAAGCAGTATTTATAGCTTCTTTTACTTCTTTTTTGGATCCAATTCCCGTACAGCTGAATTTTCCAGTACCATTGATCATCTCTGTTTCAATCTTAAAGACACCAATCATTCCATTAGTGGCCTGTCCAACTGTGTATAGATGTCCTGGTTTATGCAAACCTTCAGGGATTAGTTTACCACCGCTTTGCTCGGGAACAGATATGAAATCCTCTTTTAAGGTTTTTTCATCAATATAAGAAAAGTTTACATCGTAAAATTCCATTCCACCTATTTTTTTAAGTTGTTCTTTGACTCTTCGGCGTGATTCTAGGGCAAAAACAAGGATTTCCCTAATATCTTCTTTATCATATTTTCCGTGGGGATAAACGAGTTTAATTAATCCTGAAACCATTTTTCTAACGGCAACTACATCTCTTTGATTCAAATTATTTCCTAACTTGAAATATTTATCAAAGGCATCAGCAAAGGATCTTTTACGCATTTCTCTCATGAATTCTGATAAGTAATCAGTAATGAATCCATAATCATTGGTGAAAAACTCGGGTCGATATTTAGGTATCTCCCATCCCGGAACATAACAATGCATACGGTCAAAAAAAGCAGTATCTTTACCCATATCTGCAGGGAATGGGTCAAAAAGACTAGAGGTTTTAAGTAAAACATCCACACTTTGATTAATATTTCCCACAAAGACCATGGAAGCTGAAGCATTCTTCTCATCTTTTCCACGGGAAAAAGAACCAGAGGCCATATAATCCTTCATGATGGGGATCCCATCTTTGTCTTTAAAATGAATACCGGCCACTTCATCAAAGGCCACACAATCCCACATGCCAACTAAGCCCACCATTTTGGTAGACATATTATAAAATAGATTAGCCACAGTGGTTTGCCCACCAGATACTAATATACTGTTGGGGGATATTTCTCGGTAAACGTGAGATTTACCTGTTCCCCTAGGTCCTAATTCACATAAATTAAAGTTATTCTCTACTAAAGGAATAAGTCTGGCGAGTAGTAACCATTTCACTCTATCGTCAAATTGGGTGGGTTCCATTCCACAAGATCTTAAGAGAACATCAATCCATTCTTCTTTACTGAAGTTATCTCTACCCATTATTATTTCATCTAAATCAAGATTAGGCATTTGTATAGGGGCTAATTTTCTAATGATAAATGGGTTGCGCTTTATATCTGCTTCATCATAGAAATATTCAAACTGAATCATGCACCAGATATTTCCTCCTAATAAACGCTCATATTCTGAAGGATATTCTTTAGCTATGGGTACTCCACTTAAACCAAGGTTAGAAAAATCAGCCTCGTAACGATCCGCTTTATAGTTTAGTTTAACTGTAACGGTATCAATCACTGTATAACTACCTGACTCACGGAGCTTAGATAATATTTTTTGAGCTTCATCAGGCCTAACATAGTTTTCTGATAGAATCTTTTTAACATTTTGAACACCACGTTCAATTAAAGAAGGTTCTGTGGTAGCACAATACTTTCCTAGCAGGTATTCTAGCACATATACAGGAACATTGGCCCCTTCTTTAATTTTCTTGGTTAAATCCTTTCGAACAATACGGCCAGCAAAATAATTATTAAGTTTAGTATTTAGATCTTCCTCTAATTGGGAATCATCTAAATCTTCTTTTTCATCATTAAAATCAAAACTATTCACTAAACACCCTCCCACTCATTATTGATTAAAAATCGAAATCATCGGAAATAGCTATGTCAATTATGAATTCATAGCGATTTATTTCAACATCATTCTCCATATTTTTCATTACCAGATAATATTTTTTACTCTTAGAGTATTTCTTATTCCTTAAAGTGAATTTCTCTTTGAACTCCCGATCCTGAGCTGAATCCACTTTCTTGTTGGCATGGATGATTGCTTCATTTGAAATTTTATTTCCATCCTCGTCTTCGAAGTATAATTTGGCCTCTAAGGGTAGGATACGGTTGGAAATGTTCTCTTTTTGGGCGAAGGTAAGTATGGTATTTATGTTGGTTATTTTTTTGCTGAGTGATATGAGATGTAGTTCTACTTCATTTTGATTTTTACTCCCTTTTTTTGATTTTACATATAATACTGGCAATATAATTTCTTGGAGAGAAGATCCACCATGCACATAATTTTGACCAGCACCTTTTATTTTAAATATATCCACACCTTTTGGTGTAGTGACAGCCACATCTTTAATATTTAAATAGTCCAATGAATAATTTGAAGTTCCTTCAATATTCAGAGCCTCATTAGATATTAAATATCTCTTATTTTTGATTAAGATATGTTTATTAGAAAGATTTACCTTATCACTTTCACTTAAATTATCTCTTTTATAAATAAAACCATGATCTGCAGTTATCCAGTGATTAGAAAAGTTTACTGAATCTGTTAATTTTTTTATTAATCTTAATATTTCATCAAATGATTCTTCAGAAGCAGTGAATACTTCTTTTTCAGTGGATAATTTATCACCACGGGCATCAATTTGATTATGATATACATAAACTAGATTAATGTCTTTTAATTTATCTATAAGTTCTTTTTTTGTTAAAGAGATAATATCATCATAAGAAACAGCCATGGCGTCAGTTTTGTATCTTTCTAATATTTTCTGCCGTTCTAATGTGCTGTTACAATGTTTACCATCTACTAAAACTTTAAAATTCTTATCAAATTCTATTTCTTTATGAGGAAGTAAACAGACCATTCCTAAAGCAGTATAAGATGGAATAGATGAAACCATGGGCTTGATCTTTGTTTTTCGGGTAGGATCTTTATCCAACTTGTCCTTTAATTCCTCGGCGATTTCATATCTAAATGCATCAGAAATGATCACAGCAGTTTTAGCTTTTTTAACAGAATGCACTACATTATCTTTATAAAAATTATACTGTTTGTCAATTGGTAAATTTTGAATAGAACCACATTCTTCCAATTTATCAGACCATTTCATGGCCAATTCTGACAAATAGGTTTTGGTGTACATATTTTCAATTATTCGACGTAAAATATGTAATTGGTCCTGATTAGAGATTTTATCATAGTGATAATAGAACTTACGATAGGATCTATCAATAAATGACCAGCTATGGCAGTATTTACTTATTATGTCTTCAATATCATTTATATAGGGTTCATCAGAGAACTCATTAATCTGTTTAATTAAGCAATTAGCCCATTTTATAACTGCATAATGATGTTCATATTTGGTATAGAAATGAGTTTTTTTTCTTTCGGCTAATAACTCATGGATGAAAGGAACTTCTTCCCGGTTACTAGTTAATAAATCAATTAAATGATCAATGATATTTTTATCAAATATCTCAAAGGTATCACAATCAAAATAGTTTTCTACAGGAATTCTTTTGAGGTGGCCTTCTATTTTCATTTTTTGAGCAATTAAAAGGACTATTTCATCATATTTATCTTTATAATTAGTATTGTTCATTAAATTATTAATGAAAACAGCTATACTATTCTTCTTTTTAGATAATAGTTTTTTCCATGCAGTAGGGATATTTCCCTTAAATTGGGTGGAGGTATATGTGATGATTAATGATATTAAAAACTTTTGGATAGTGGGGTTTTTATCTTCATAACCGAATTTTTCCTTAGATAGATCCCAAAAGGCGTCTAGAATATCCATCTTCTCAAATTCAATTAAAAACTTATTTTCATTAATATCATCTTCCATGAGCACCTTTTTTAGGAGTTCATCAAAGCTAACGATTTTTACTTTAGCTAAAACACATAATATAGCGATAGTAATGTTCTCATCAGAATAATTCTCAATATTCAAGTCTTTAAAGCTATTAACACGACTATTAGCATTCCAAAATTTTTCATATTTCTTTAAAATAGATTTAAATTGATCAGAAATATCTAGTTCTTGAGAGATAAGTGATATTTTATCTGCACAAAATGGTGTGGCATAGTAGGCCATATCGGCCAGATAATTATCTTTATCTTCTGGTTTAGGAAATGGTGCATAGATGAGATAGTTATTTTTTGTGTCTTTTACTTCTAGAAAATATTTAGTATATAACCAGTTATCCTGGGTTAGGTGGTAAATTTTAGCATTTTCCAGTTCTAAATCATTGATTTCATCACAAAACTCGGCCTTATTATCATACCAAAAAACAAGCCGAGATTCACCATGAAAGAGTTGATTGAGTTTTTCTTGAATATGATTCTTTTTCATAAACACACCTAGATTTTCTTAAGTAAATCTATCTTTGTGGCTTTTTTGCCTTCTTTACTTACTTCCACTCCTTGGAATTTGGCGTAGTTTACTTCCACCCCGTCATCCAGGTCGATTGGTACTTTTTGGTTGGCTATGTGAGCCAGTGCTTCGTCGTATTTCCTGGTTTCTTCTAGTTGTTTGACTAATTTATTTTTATTTTTCACCGCTTTAACTTTCTCGGAGTCACTATTGGAGCTTGTAATAATCCTTTCATTGTGGGTTATGGCCGTTTCTAAAGCTTTCTGAGTTTTATGAAGATAATCTATTCTTACTCTGGCCACTAAATCCGGTTCGTAGCGGTGCATGTAGATTAATGCTTTGAATCCATTATTTTTCCCACTATCAAATTGCCAGTAGATTGGATGTTTTTTATAAGTTTTTACGTGGTCTTTGTAGAAATCTGTTAGGAAGTAGTTCCGGATTATTTCTCTGCTAGTTTGCCCTTTCTTTTTCAAGGATTTAGCAATAAAATCAAGGTTTTCTTCTAATGTTTCTTCACCAAAGGTGACTTTAACAAATTCAACAAATCGACCTACAATATCATCTTCAAAGTATTCAGTATCTAGAATAGGGATAATGTTATCATCATCTGGGAGGAATATAGAATATTTAGATGGACCCCATTGGCCTCCAGCATAGATTAGACCTTCTTTGTCAAGGGAGTAACGGCCTAACATGCATCCGACTGCGTATGAGATGAAACTTTTAATATCATTTATAACGTTAGTTTGATATAAAGATACATATTTGTCTGCAAAATCAGCGGATACATCTCCTTCAACATTATAAATATCAATAAATATTTTATTAAGTTCTATTTCATTGGATTTTAGTTTTTTGAACTCCTCTTCTTTTAATGATTTCCATTCATTAAAAGAATTTTCAATGTTATTTTTATTAAATATTAATAAAGGGTGTAATTTAAAGTTCCAACTTGTTTCAAAAGAATCCCAATCATTCTTTGATATTTCCACATTTTCTATAGCAAAATAAGATATTTTATCTTTAATTTTCTTTTTTGGCATAATTATGGGAATTCTTTTTATATCTCCCACTTGAGTTGTCACTGTTGGATTTAAAATTTTTATATATTCTTGTGAAATAGATGAATTTAAATAAGCCAATATATAAAATAAATTTTCTTCATTTGGAAAGCCGCTGGATCCTTTAACATCAAATATAAATCCCGTCTCGGAATATCTACCTGAAAATGAAGCACTTGTTATATCTGACCAAGTTATTGCTTTTTTAAAATAATAATTCATATTTTGTGGACGTGATCTAAGTTTCCCATTATTATCTTTAAAAGAACGAATTTCATTTCCATCTTTTTCCCAATTAACAAGATAGTTATTATTTCCATACCACCTTCTAAATGGACCTCCTTTATTATAAGGGAACCATTTTAAACCACTTGATTCTGCTTCTTCTCTATTTTCATACCCAAAACCACATTTATTAATATTAACCTCATACCATAATCTTAAAAATTTATCATTATTAGATGTGGCTAAACCCTGCCTTGGATTAAGCAGATCTTCTAGTTTATTACCTTTTATAAAAGCAGATAACATATTATCACCAATCCAATAAGCAACAGGGGTCCCAGGGATTTTTAAGAAATTTTCAGATTTTTTGATACTATATCTTTCATTCATAACCGGAAATTCAAAAGGCACGCCTTTAGCATCGGTTTCGTAATATCTAATATAATTATATATGGTGTTGTAGAACTCAAATTTATTATTAGAAAAGATGAATGAAGATGTACCAAAATTTATTCCTAAACTCGTAGATCCTTTTCCTAAGTAAGGCATATGGGTTAAATTTAATATAGTCTTTGATGAAATTAATTTTTTTCTAAGTTTTTCAAAACTCGAAAGAAACATCCAACTTTCCATCGTTATCATCGATATAATTCCATTGTCTTTTGAAATTTTTAAACATTTTTCAATAAATACTGCAAATAAGTCTTTTTTAGAGTTTGGAAAATTTTTCTTCAAATAATCTGCCAATTTTCGATTCATACTTCTATTTCCCATATATGGGGGATTAGTTACAACAATATCATATTTATTTGAAAGAATAATTGATTGTTTTAAAATGAAGAGTAATGGGTTAATACATTCTTTTTGGTATTTGATTGATTTGAACTCAGAATATTTTTTATTTTTTATTTTATGCAAATTATCAAAAATAGAATTAAAATTTATTTGATTTACATCAAGAATACTACCATATTCTTTACCTTCAGTAAAGATTTCTACTAAATATTTTATATCACTCCTAATATTCGCATCGCCATCAGCTATAAAATCTATTAATTCGTCTGATATTTCGTTACTTTCTTGTATGGAGCATATTTGAGGTTCTATATTTTTAGTGAGTATTTGGCGATAATAAAATCGGCTTTTCATCATCACTGCAAAATAGGCTAGTTGATAGGCCCGATTATCAATATCTAATCCATATAGATTGTTTTCTAATATTGATACTGCTGCTTCTTGTTTGGAATATCCTACTGAGGTGTAGATTTGCATTAAAACATCAAAAGTGTAGACTAATATATGTCCGCTTCCCATAGCAGGGTCTATGACTTTGATATCTTCTGGTTTGATTTTTTCAGAGTCTGCTCTGGTTTTTGCTAATTCTATTTGGACTTCTGGCTCTTGTTCTGCTTCGTCCAGATAGTAATTCCAGTTTCCTTTTAATTTACTATCTGGGTGGCCTTCTAGCCATAATCTACCTAAAGAATTTTCTACCATGTATCTTACAATCCAATCTGGAGTGAATAATTGTGTAGCGGCAGGAATCATTTCTTTAGTAATTTTAACTCCTTTTTTGAGCTGTTTAAATGCTTCTTCTTTTAATTCAGTATTATAATACTGATATAACCATCCAATAATTTCTACTTCTTCTTTGAAATCCTCTTCTGGAATATTATCAATTAACTGTCTCACCATACCTTCTTCATTGGTGAAAGAAATTGTGAGCAATAATTCTGTATAATCTGCTGTTTTTTCAAAGAGTTCTGGTAAGATTTCATTTAATTTATTGCATTGTTTAATGAATAATATTCTAAATAGTTCATCAAGTTCATTATCATTTTTTAGTTTAAATATTTGTTCTATTTCTTCTTCAGATAGATCTAAGCCTATATTAGGAGATTCAGTTACAATATCTGGTTCTACTTTTCCTTTTGTAGCACTTGAAAGAACTCTAATACGGGTAGGTATGTAATCATTTACTTCTAGGAATCTGATTGCTATTATTCTGTTAAACCAGGTATAGGCCACCTCTTCTATAACATTATTGTAGTCCTTTTTATCTATCCTTTTGACCAGGTTTTCTCTTTGTTTGATGGCCTCGTCATAGATAGTATTGGGGGTGGATGCTCCGATATCATATACTTCCATTCCTTCTGCTTTTTCCACAGGTTCAGTAATTCCTTCGGCGGTTATTCCTAAAAGGCTGGCCTGGTATTTGACTTCTTCGATTAATTTCTTCCTTGATTCAATAGCAAATCTTTTAATAGCCTTTTTATCCATAAGAGTTCCCCTTTATCTGTAATTAAAAAAAAATATTAGATTTTTTTGAGTAAATCTATTTTAATGGCCTTTTTACCTTCTTTACTTACTTCCACGCCTTGGAATTTGGCGTAGTTTACTTTTACCCCGTCATCCAGGTCGATTGGTACTTTTTGGTTGGCTATGTGAGCCAGTGCTTCGTCGTATTTCCTGGTTTCTTCTAGTTGTTTGACTAATTTGTTTTTAGTTTTAACGGCTTTAACTTTCTCTGAGGTACTGGTAGAGCTTTCTATTATTCGATCATTATGAGCTGTGGCTGTTTCTAAGGCTTTTTGAGTTTTGTGGAGGTATTCTGTTCTTACCCGGGCGACTAAATCTGGTTCATAGCGGTGCATGTAGATTAATGCTTTGAATCCATTATTTTTCCCACTATCAAATTGCCAGTAGATTGGATGTTTTTTATAAGTTTTTACGTGGTCTTTGTAGAAATCTGTTAGGAAGTAG
>JAHFBZ010000109.1 GCA_023249725.1 Methanobacteriaceae archaeon | reverse complement strand
AATCAGTATCTAAAACCATCATACTAACTGTATTTTTAGCAGGAATCATCACCACACTAGGCTACAACACAAAAACAGCCCTACAAAAGCTTTCAGAAACTTAAAAAATCTAGAACCCTAAATCTATATAAAAACGGAATTGATTTTCGGATATCCTTTAACAAGGCCAGTGCAAATGATTCTGCTGATACGGGATCGTTACTGGCAAATACCAGGCCTGGTTTCAAATTGACAATATTTGCTTTCCCAAATTCTAATTTCCCAATTTGAAGAGCATTTCTGTTAGGCCCGAAGGTGGCCTGAGCCTGGGTGGCTACAAAAAGAGTAAGTCGAAGTTTTTCTTTAATAGAATCGCTTATTTCTACGATTTTTTCTATAAAAGTATCTGATTTATCATCAATAAATTTAAGGCTGCTCCCATGAGCCTCATTTTTGATGAAATTATTGAAAGGGCCATTGGCATGGAAATCCATTCGACTGTCATCCCTTAAAATTCCCACCATATTTTTAAAACCAAGAGTTGCCCCAGCCTGGCTATGGGAGCTTAATCGCGGTAAATTTATGATATGATCAACATGTTCAATCCATTTGGTTACATGAAATCCATGGGGCCATGAGGAGTATGATTTGACTGATAATGAATAAAACCATCATCCCAGCCCTCAGATTCAAAACTTATAAACTGGTCATCAGCAGTACCCATTCCAGATTTAAGATAATTATCACGGGTGCTACCATGAATAACTCCTGAATGGTGATGAAGCACATCTTTTAGACCAGATTGATCTCCAATTAAAACCTTTGCCCTATTTTCAGTGAGGATTTCTGAGATTACTTTAATTGAAAGGGGATGGGTGGTAGATGGGTAAGGATCAGGAGAATTCAGGGCCGGCTTTAAGAGAACAATATCTCCGGGGGTTAGCCATTCTAAGTTATTTGTTGATTTTAAAAAAACATTTTTAATGGATTTACTGATAGAATTAGCCTTAGAATCTGATAATCCCTCAACGAAAACAGTGTTATCCATCATTTTAACATCTCTTAGTTTTAATTGTAACTTGAGAACATGGATTATTATCTGTTATTGTTACTATTTATTTTTTTAAATAGTCTAAAATAAAAAAATCTTTAATAAACCATATTGAATGCCTATTTCAAAGCTTCTTCAAAGGCATCACTATGATGCCCAGAGGCCATTTGCTTTTTACATTCTTCGTCTGAAAATAATCTCATTTTTGCTGCTCTACAAGGATAATGCTGTAATTTCAGACCGGCTTCTGTGGGAAGGTTTTCAGGATCTGGAACTTGACCCACATATTTTTCATTTATATAATCGGCCACAAAGGCTGTGGATCCACAAGGGGAAGTTCTTAAAACATCCACATCTTTCAGTTTGTTTCCATCCAATACCAATTCAATTTTAGGCTTTCCAATTTTAGATACAAATTCATCAAAGGTGGGATTACCATTTTCTTCCAGCTCACACATTATATATGGGCAGGTGACATTTCCATATCTTTCTAACTGGTTTTTAAAGCCTTCACCATTCCAGGCAGCAACAATTATCCAATCAACGTCTTATTGATCATATGAATTAGATCTAAGGTAACATCAGGGTGGGTGGTGTAGGTTATTAAGATATTTTCTTCTTTAATTTTCACCATCTGGTTTTCAGGAATTTCTAATTCATCCATAAACGTAGATGATGGTTTCTCCAGTTCTATAAACTCGGCATCAAATTCCATTTGTATAGTTTCATAGGCCCGGTCGCCATATGGTCCATCGGTTACAATTACCACTTTTAACATAATTACTCCCTCCAATATGATAGATATGTTTTTTAACTAATTTTACTAGTTCAATGCTAGCAACAAGGATTAGCATTGCTTTTATTATCTTGATTTAGATCAAAACAGCCTGATTTTTTACAATTACCATCTTCAGTTTTATTAATTTGATAATTATATAATCCCTGAACCCAATCTCCTAATTCATCCCACATATTTCTGTAAAATTCCACTCTTTCTTCTTTATTACCTTCAATCGAAGATAAATCATCGAAGGGCTGCTTGAAATATTTTTTACCACCAATAAAGAACGGGCAGGCATTATATGGATTCCCACAAATGGTGACCACATAATCGAATTCCTGGTCTTCATAGTCTTTTAAACTATTTGATAATTGTTTAGAAATTTCAATTTCAATTTCAATTTCAGCCATTACATCTATGGCCAGCGATTCCATTTCGTGTGGGTCACTTCCGGCACTAAAAACATCAAATTCTTCTCCGTAGAAATGCTGGAAAAATCCTTCGGCCATTTGGGAACGAGCCGCGTTGTGGATGCACATGAATAAAATTCTTTCTTTTTCAGATTCAATTACCATAATAATCACTCTTAAAATTAGATAAACTGTTTAATAAATACAATTAAAGCTTTAATTTATAATAAATTATTTCATAAAATTTATTTCAAGGAATTTAACAATATTTAATAAATGGCCCGTGGAAATTGAGGAATAGAGATAATGCACTGGCCATGATTTGATCTTTACTTGAAAGATATTATCAAATCCTTTTTTGAGATATATTAAATAGAAAGTCACATTTCAAAACAATTTGAATTCTGATATTATTTACTATGGGAACTATTTAATCACCATTTTAATCAACATTGAATCGTGATATAACCATTTATTTGAGAAAATAGTAAATAATAGAAATTTTATAATTAAAATCATTAATTATAGTATATTTAGAGGCTTTTCCATGAAAATTAATCGCTGTTGTCCTATTGATCCTGAAATGAAACTGAATTGGGAGAATGAACTCCAAGAAGACTCCAATTCTCTTAAAAATCAAAATATTGATGAAACAGCTTCTTTACTTAAAATATTAAGCAATCCATCTCGATTAAAGATGGTTCTTTTGCTATCTAAAAGGGATTACTGTGTTTGTGAATTCGTTATTTTATTGAATGAAAAACAAAATTTAATTTCCTATAATCTTGGAATTCTAAAAAAACATGGTATGGTGGATTCTTACTATAGTTCCAAAGATAAATATTATACCTTAAATGAAAAGGCCATGAATATAGTTCGATGTTTGAAACAGAACTTAATTCTTTGTTAAATTAAATAAAATTTAGTTAAAAATGTTTATTTTTATTATTTTTAAATATCTTCAAATTATCATAATTAATTGGAAAACTTATTATTATATGAAAACTATTTAATCATAATATAATCTCTTATTAAGTGATTTCATGGCTATATTCAAAGATAAATTTCAGGAACTAGAAAAAAATAAAGATATTCATGGTCTTATTGAATTATTGAATTCTAATAAATGGCAACACCGATACAAGGCCATTGTATCATTGATAAATATTAGGGATAGCTCGGCCATCGAAGAAGTTAAAGTAGCTATGGATGATGAGAACTCCATTGTTCGAGAAACAGCTATTACATACCTCAGAATGAATAATGCTCATCCTAAGATTAGGCCAGAAGATATAAAATTATATCCATTAAATATAAAAAATTCTTATACACGGGTCAAAAAAATCACGGCCAGTTCTGATGATTCTATTCATTATTCAGAAAGTGCTGCAAAAAAGGATATCAATAATAAATTAAAAGAAGAAGCAGCAAATTTAGGGGCCAATGCTATCATAGAACTTGTTTACGAAAAAGGGATTTTTACACTTTTTAGGGGTGTTAAAGGCCATGGAAATGCAGTTTTTATTAAAGATTTAAAAAGTGTGGAAAGAAAACAGGATTCTGGATTGGGACTATTTGCGTTAGGTATCCTTTTTATAATGCAAGGATTAATTAGCTTTCCTTATTTTCCTAAATTTTTGGTTCCGATTGGTATTTTTTTCATTATTAATGGAATATTTACTCGTTTGGGCTACAAAAATAAAACATATTTCCTGACATTTTTAAGTTTAATAATTGGATTTGGAGCAATAGGAATATTTTATATTCTTAAAAATGGTTTTCAATTTTATACATATGATTATTATCTAGTGTTCATGTTTTTATTAATAATAGCCTTTATTTATGAATATCTTAGACGAGAAAATGATCCTAAAATGCTTTGGAAAAATCAATGGGGATTTAATTAATAATTTTACGGATAATTCATTAAATAATAATATATTGATGAGTTAATTCACCAAAATATATTATTCTCCCAATTCCCTTAAATTGGCCTGAAAACTCCTCTCTACAATAGGATTAGCAGCCATCTCAGGAATTCCAAGCTCTTTTAAAACCTTTTTAGTAAATTCCAGTGAATTAGCATCCTCTTCAAATTCCGAAACTTGGGCCACAGTATCATTTATTGTTTTTAAATAATCAATAGCTTCTTCAAAGATTAAATATAATTCATCGCCTTGCTGTGGGTCATCCCAGGAAGATAAAAGCCATTTCAACTTTTCTATATCTTTTAACTTTTCGATAGATTTTAAGGAGGCCCTATAGTCATCATAAATAGGTAAACCTCCTTTAAGGGGAATGGAATCTCCACTAAATAATATTTTTTCTTCTCTTAAAAATATAGAAATAGAGCCATTAGAATGACCTGGTGTGTGCGTGATCTTTAAATTTAGTTTTCCATCCAATTCAAATTCATCTCCATCCTCCAAAACAATGTCCACATCCACAGGCCCATCCACTAGAGAATGGAAGTTAGGAACTGGTCTTTCTTTGAATTGTAATTCAATATCTTCAATCCATTCTTTTTCGCCACTGTGGGCGGCCACTTCACAGTATGTTTTTCTTTTTATAGAACTGGCAGAACCAATATGGTCTGGATGGGAATGGGTCAAAATCAGCAAAGTTAAATCTTCAGGATCTAATCCAATTTCTTCCATATAATCAAAGATTATCTCTTCAGAGTTTTTTACACCACTGTCAATGAGAATTAAGGTGTCTCCAGCTATTAGATAGGAGTAAACAAATCTTTCCAGCGTTCCAGTGTCAGTTTTTATTTCAAATGGTATTTTTAAAGCGTGAACGTATTTACTAATCTGCATTATAATTAACTCCCTGAATTTTATTCTTTATATTAAATATTGTGATGGTTATGATTAAAGTTTTTAATAAAACGACAGATAATTTGTTTTATCTGAGCAATAGTCACTGACTAAAACCCTGGGTTAAATGGTAAATATTCTGTTTACACAAATCAGTGGTCAATCGAATTAAAAAGAAATCTGAGGACTCAATTGAAATAAGATTTAAAGAAGCAGAATATGATGATAGAATCTAATTTCATAATTTTATTTTATATTTTTACGTTTTAATGCATATTAGTAATTATTAGATTTATAAAAAATTTGGGTTATTCCTTGAAATGATATTTATTAACTTTTTATTTTCATTATTTCATCAGCACCTTTTCTAAATTGATAGTCAATTTTTTGAATTTCCAAATCTTTTTTAGGTGAAAAATATTCTATTAGTGGTTCTAAATATTGTGAATGTTGTCCATGACCCCTTAATTTTACCAGAGGATATATCCTAATTTCTTGGTCGGATACTCTTAACATTTCTTTTATGGATTTCCTGTGGAATTGACACTTAGACGATCTTCATAGAGCAACAATAGATGGGAACATAGTACTAAATCAAAGCTATTATCTGGAAATGGTAAGATTGGAAGTTCTGCTTTGACATATCGATCATCTTTTCCTTTTTTATAGTCTTCAGCAAATTCTTTATAAGTTTCTATGCGATAATTTGTTAATTCTTCAGGTTTTTTAAAGAAATCCCAATCCACCTTATCTTCTAATCCATTATGGAATTCCATCAATGTTTTAAAATCGTCCTCAGATACATTTTCTATCTTTTCTGGCTTAGTATCGTACATTATGTCTGCTGCAGTAACTTCATAGCCCATTTTTGTAATTCTTGACGTAAAAGAACTGGCTCCTGCAGCACAATCCAATATACGCATGCTTTTTAATTTTTTTAAATCCA
>JAHFBZ010000108.1 GCA_023249725.1 Methanobacteriaceae archaeon | reverse complement strand
CTGTGGAAAACCACGAATTTTCGCCCACCAAAACCCGTGTAAAATTCTACCAGAAGTCTTTTATTGCTGGGAATGCCCACATAAAGGTATTGTTCCCTGAAATAATGATAAATAGAATTGGCCGCATTATAATCAACATAGAGATAATCGTGTATAAATTCCATAATTTCCTCTTTACTTCGCCCATAATAGAATTTACCTTCCATTATTGCTCTAAAACGTTGAATATCCAGAGCAAGATCAAAGGACAATGGGAGCTGTTCTGAAAACCATGAAGGAATAGTGGGTGGCCCTGAGGCAGGGCTAACATTAATGCTCATTCCTCGAGCATAGTTAAATCGGTAAATATTTCCTCCCAACACAAAAGTATCGCCCTTTTGAAGCTTTTCCATGAAGTCTTCTTCTACCCGACCTACAACTTGACCGGCACATTTCACCACGGCGGCACTGCGGTCGGGTATGGTTCCAATATTGGTGGAATAAAGCATTCTAGCCAGTTTTCCTCTTTTACCAAACTGATTTTGATCGTAATCCACCCAAATTTTAGCATAAACATATCTTTCTTCTAAACTAGTATATTCTCCAGCCATGTAACTTAATACACTGAAATAATCTTTTCCTGTGAGATTTTTGTAACAGTAACTCTTTTTGATGATCTCATAGGCGTAATCTATGTCCCATTTGTTTTCAATGGCCATTCCATAGATGTGCTGGGATAAAACATCCAGACAGTTGGTGGGTATATTTATAGAGTCTATTTTTCCTTCCACAGCATTCTTAAGAATTAAAGAGCACTCCACCAGATCGTCACGGTCCACCACCACTATTCTACCTTTAGATTTATCGTGTAATCGGTGACCACTTCTTCCAATTCTTTGAAGAGCCCGGGAAACAGATTTAGGAGAACTTACCAGTATTACTAGGTCAATGTAACCAATATCAATTCCCAGTTCCAGTGATGTAGAAGATACCACCACTTTGAGCTTCCCATCTTTCAGATTGTTTTCAGCTTCTAATCGAATCTCTTTAGAAAGCGAGGAATGGTGGGCCATTATGTTTGCACCATGGTAACTTTCTGAAAAACGTTTTTTGAGGTTGAATACCACGCTTTCCGTACCACTACGGGTGTTGGTGAAAATTAAAGTGGTTTTGTGTTGACTAATTAGATTATCCAGCAGATCGTACATAGCACTATTCATTTCTTCTGGATCTGCAGCTATTATGTCCTCTACGGGACAGATAACTTCCATATCGAGTTGCTTCAAATAATTAATGTCCACCACCAGACAATCTCTTACCACTCCGTATTCATAACCAACCAAGAAGCTGGCCACTTTTTTTAAGGGATAAACTGTGGCAGATAGTCCGATTCGAGTATAATTTCCAATTAAATGCTGTAGTCTTTCCAAACTCAAAGAAAGATGCACTCCTCTTTTATTCTCGGCCAAGGAGTGTATTTCGTCTATGATAACGTATTTAACATGGGAAAGCTTTTCTCTAAACTTGGGAGCTACTAGTAGAATGGAAAGAGTTTCGGGAGTGGTTATTAAAATATGTGGGGGAATTTTTAGCATTTTAGAGCGTTGGTATGGAGTTGTATCTCCAGTACGCACGGCTTTCCTGATCCCCAAATTTTTCCCATGTTGTTGGGCCAGTTCTTCAATTTCATTTAGTGGTTCTTCTAGATTCTTTTCAATATCATTATCCAAGGCCTTTAATGGAGATATGTAGATACAGTAAACTTTATCTTCTAACTGGCCTTTATCAGCCAGAGTAGTGAGTTCACTAATTATAGAAAGAAAAGCAGTAAGCGTTTTACCCGAACCAGTAGGGGAAGAAATAAGAACATTCTTTTTTTGGTGAATGTCCATTATAGCATATTTCTGGGCAGGGGTGAAAGAATCAAACTTACTTTTAAACCACTCACTAACCCAGGGGTGTAAATTTTTATAAATCTCTTTTTCAGAGTATATTTTGTCCTGTTTGATTATCATGGTATCTTATTTTAAGTAAATTGGTCTTATTATTGAATAATTCAAATTGAACTACTGCATTGCCTTTAAATCAATTTAAATAGATTTAAATTTAAATTCAATTAATTCAAATTAAATAAACTGCTGACTAGCTTTGATTATATCCTTTATTTTTCCAAAGGAGAATACTTCAAAATTTTCAACACCATAGGCCTCAAAATCATCAATTGGCCTATTTTTCAGAAACGGTGAGAGCAGTTTTTCATTTAAAATATCTGAACCTTCACTTACAAAGTTAAATGAAGGCATAACAATTATATCTTTACCTTCAAATTCTCCTTTAAGGAAACATTTTATTTTTTCAACTCTTTCACCACTGCGAAGACCAATACATGGATGTTCATGACCTATAATCAGCGTATCTTCTTTTATATCTTCCAGATTTTCAGGTATTTTATGTCCATGCAGTATTAGAAAATTTTCAATGCTGAAGGTTTCTTTTACTTTTAGTTCCAGCTTATTTGCAATGTAGGGAATAAAATTATCATGATTTCCTTTAATTAAAATTATTTCCTCAAAATTATCTTGTAAATACTTTAAAAAATCATTCACCTCTTTCCATTCCTGACGGGTGATTTTTCCAAATTCGTGTTTTAGATCCCCATTGATTATAATTTTTTTGGAAGGAGATATATTGTTTATTTCTTCTAAACGCTTCAATATTTTCTCAAACTGAAATTTAGGGATCATTAATCCTTCAGTATTGAGGGATTGTTCATATCCTAAATGTAAATCTGAAATTATTAGATAATCATCTATTTTAAGAGCCAAATCTATTATTTGAACATTATTGATTATGGGGGAGTTATTAGGATGCAAAGTTATTTTCTCCGTTTTTAAAGGCCTAAAATAAAATAACCTAAAATAAAATGATAATATCTTAACTTCGATTTAGTATTTATATGAAATAATTTTACAATTTACCAAGTGATTTTTGAATATGTACTTTGATTAAGAAATATTTCTTGATACTATATGTGATAAGAACAAATAATTAATTTAACCATTCTAGCTACTATTAATAAATGAATCATATAAATTAATTATAATAAATTGTATAATTAATTAATAAAAATAATAAATATAATTTAATTGGTGATTTTATGGCGGATTCTAAAATTGAAATTAACGACCTTATAAAACAACTACAGGATGAAGACCCGAAAATAAGAAAACAGGCCGCTGACAGCCTGGCTGAAATATCCAATGATGAATCTAATAATGAAATTATTGAGCCATTAATAGTAGCACTTAAGGATGAAAATCCTCAAGTGAGATTTAAATCAGCTCATGCCCTGGGAAATGTAGGTGAATCTGCAGTAGAGCCTTTAATAAACATGATTAATGAGGAAGAGGGAGAAATACGAAGATATGCTACTTTTGCTTTAAAAAAAATTGGGAGTCCTTCTGCAGTGGAATATTTTATAAATGCTCTGGATGATGAAGACTGGGGAGTTAGAAAAGTTGCTGCAAGATCTTTAGGTGAATTAGGAGACAAAAAAGCTTTGGAGTCACTGACTAAAGCTTTAGATGATGAAGACTGGGGAGTAAAATTGTCAGTACTTCGTTCTTTAGGAGATTTGGGTGATGAGGGAGCTATTGATCCTATTAAAAAGGCCCGTAGAAAAGAAAAGGATAAGGACTTTAAAAAAGCGGCCAATAAAGCTTTAAAGAAAATACAGAGTTCTTAAACTTTTTTTATTTTCTTTTTATTTTTAATTTATATATTATTTTTTTCATTTTTTTCATTTTTTTCATGATTCATTGTATTTTTTGCAATTGTAACAATTCTAAATTTGAGTTTTTATAGTTGAATACTTTATTAGCATCTGGCGTAATATCTAATTGATTAATGACTTTAGAAATCTACCTATTTAATTGAAAATACTCACCACTAAATTGAAAGTAAAATTTTTATAATCATTTAATGATATGTACTATACCATATTATTCTACTTGTTCTGGCAATGCATAGAACAACTAAATTAAGTATAGACTAACTGATATCAAATACTATAACTTGCCAATACCATGGAATAAAAAAATCCTTTTTAAATCAAAATTTATTTTTATTTATTCCAGTTTAAATGGTAAATGTCAGTTCTACGATTTTTTAAAACTGGAAGTTCCTCACGAATATTATTTACCTTATTCTGATCCAATTCTGCGTAAATAATGCTTTCTTCAAAATTTCCTTTACTTATAATCTCTCCCCAGGGATCACAAACCATGGAATGACCATAAGCCACATAATTGGAATTCTTATTACTTGCTGGAGAGGCAGCTACAATAAAAACCTGATTGTCTATGGCCCGAGTTCTAATTAATGTTTCCCAGTGGGCAGGTCCAGTAGTAAGATTAAATGCACCAGGGAATACTAGAATATTAGCTCCTTGGAGGGCCATAATTCGAGATAACTCTGGAAACCGCATATCATAACATATACCAATTCCAATTTTTCCAAACTTTGTTTCCACAACAGTAATTTCTTGACCGGGCTTTAAGACATCCGATTCTTTAAAAGTAATTCTACCTGGGATGTCTATATCAAATAAGTGCATTTTCCGGTGAAAGCCGATTATTTCGCCATTATCATCAAAAATAAAACTGGTATTATAAATCCCTTCTTCTGTTTTTTCGGGAATAGATCCAGCTATAATATGTATTTTGAATTCAGATGCTGCAGCGGATATAGCTGCCAGAGTGGGACTTTCATCAAATGTTTCGGAATATTCTTCAAATTTGGAATTTTCATAAGGACAATTAAACATCTCCGGAAGAATAACAAGATCTGCACTATGATCAGAGCTTTCTTTAATCATTTCCAAGGCTTTTTTTATATTATGCTCTTTATTATCAACTACTTTCATCTGGCAAAGAGCTAATTTTATTTTACTATTCATTTTATCTCCCAAATGATTATTCTATAAATTTACTGCATAATATCTAAATATGTGTTCTAATCCTAATAATTAATATTTTTTAACTCTAGAAGAAATCTAAAGTAACTTTTTTATCAATATTTAATTCTCTGGGCGGTTCTACAGATTTAAATTCAAGGCCTTCTTCTTCCAAAAGCTCCATAGCATCATCTGTAACGGATGGAGCCACTAAAATGCCCCTAACTTCCCCTTTATCATCTTCAAAATCCTTTAAATATCTTCTAAGTTGTTTGACTGCGCTTATTCCAGCTTTTCTACTTTTTAGTTCTAATATCATCAAAGAACCGTCTTTATCCTTCCCTAGAATGTCTATAAATCCTTTTGAAGTTTGATATTCTTTATCAGTTGGTCGAAAACCTTTTTCAATTATCTCGGGTGATTTCCATATCATTTTTCCCATGTCTTTTTCATGGCCTGCCACTTCCAGATCTTGCGAGTCTTCAGCTAAGTAGTAAGTTACTAAATGGGCCTTTTTAATTTCCACTTCCAATCGCTCTTCAGGGGCCCTTCTTATGCTTTCCAGATATACTTCACCATCTTTCATTTTCACTTTTGATCGTGATTTAGGGGGCTGCCAGTTCACAGGGTCAAGTTTGCGATCTTGATGAATTAGAAAAGCACCGTCTGGTTTTAACATAATAACTCGTTCTCCAGATCCCAGACGACTTCTAGCCCTTCCTTCATAGGTGGCTTTACAACAAGCGAAAACCATTACCAGTGCTCTTTTTCGCAGTCCTTCATCAATTAATTTGAAAGTTTCTGAAGCAGATGGATTTTCAGAGGATATGAATTTCATAAATATTAACTGGGTCCTTAAAGCAAATAAATTTAAGTAAATTGTCCTCTTTTCAGAACTCAAAAACTAAATAAAAAATAGAAAAATATACTTTAAAAAGACAGATTACTGAAGATACAGAAAGACCAGAAAAGAATACTTAATTAAAAATAATTAAATTAATTTTTAAATTAATTTTTAAATTATTAAAATATTTTAATAATTAGAAAATTTAAA
>JAHFBZ010000107.1 GCA_023249725.1 Methanobacteriaceae archaeon | reverse complement strand
GGTAAATATATCAAATATGCTTGGAAAACTTATAAAAGAGGAAATAATTATGTTTTTGTCAAAGGAACCATGTATTTTGATGGAATTGGAATTTCAAGTAATTATTATTTGGTAAAGACCAGTAAAACCAAGTTATATTTCAAAGCCACAGTTGGGGGCAAAAAAGTAGGTTCAGATTATATTAAAACCAATTTAAATGCTGTAAACTTCTATTGGAAATATTTAAGGCCAGATCTTAAGTCTGGAGATATGTTTACAAGTTAATTTTATCTTTTTTTATCTTTTTTTGGCCAGTATTTAATGTATTTTGAAATCTGTTTTTGAAAATAATAGACAAAACTGAATTTAAAGGCCATTAATAAATTCAATTATATAGTTCACGGTTTGGTTTTGTTGTTGTTCTCTAGTGATGGTGCTGTTATTGTCACCGGCCTGAACTCCATAATCACCAAAATTAAAGTGATTACCTCCTTCAATGGTTATAAAAGTAGTATTGGTCGGGAATTTATTCTTATTGTCTGAAATATCTGACTCCTGGGTGAGATTATCCAGAGAACCTCTTATGGATAATGATTTAAAAGTGGCATTTGATGCATTTGTTGATGGATATGCAGCTAAATATATCACACCACTGATTTTATCCTGATTATTCGCGGCATAATCTGATGCAAAAACACCTCCCAGGGAATGGCCTCCCATAATCCATTTTTTTATTTCTGGATGGCCTGCTATTACTGAATCTGCCTTATTTGCTCCAAAAAATGCTAAATTAAATGGCATTTTTACAATAATTGTTGTATAATTATTTTCAGCTAGTTTAGAAGCTAAAGTTGCATAGGCTTCGGCTTGAACTTTGCCCCCAGGATAAAATATTATTCCGGTAGTGCTTTTGTTCCTGGTGGGAGTGAATGTAATGGAATCAGCAGTATTCTCTACAGAATAGGCTGCTGTGGATTGAAGTGCAGAAAGGGCAGTATTATCTGCAGGATAATAGTCAGAAATATAATATGTAAATCCTGCGACGGCTATTAAAATCAAAGCTAAAAAACATATTAAGATAAATTTCTTTTTTGAATTAAAATACTTCATTTCTGACCCTCTTTAATTAATTCTTATAAATAGTTGGTCTAAGATGGTTAAAATAATTATTCAAAATATGGATTATTTTTTATACATTTAAAATATATTCTAATGAATTAAAAACAATAATTTAAAATTAAAGTTGATTAAACATCAATAAATGAAATTAAGGACAAAAATAGATATCAATGATTACTTAACTCTCAAAAAATGAAATTAAGACTATTTAGAAGAAATATATTGATTAATTAGTTAATTATCTATTATATGACTGGCTTGAGATAAATGCAACACATCTTCTAAGTTTAAATAGACAATTATTAATATTACCTTATTAAATATAATTTAATATAAAAATTAGGGCTTGTTGGGATGAAAAATTATGGAGGCGACTTTATGGCTGAGAAAAATGTATTGTCTGGAATTTTAGCAATTATTTTAGGTTTATTAGTCATGGCATTTCCCATGTTCAGTGTATTTACACTTAGTGTCCTAACTGGATTTGGAATTATATTTATTGGAATATGGTTAATTTTTATGGGTATGGCAGCATGGAGTACCAATAAAGGAATCAGCATTGCTTCATTGATACTGGGAATTATTGGCCTAATAGTCGGAATAGGTTTGTTCGGAAAAATACTCGCATTTAGCGTATTAGTCGGAATGGTAATTTATATAGGTGGATTTTTCTTAATAATTGCCGGTATAATTGCACTTATATCTGGTCAAGGCCCTGCTGGTAGATGGGGAGGCCTTTCAGGTATTATTCTTGGTGTTCTATATTTGATAATTGGTATGTACGCTTTGAATCCACTATATCTAGCATTTTTAATAGGAATTTTCTTAATAATCAATGGAATATTCCAAATTTTGATGCCAGAACCAGAACTAGAATAAAAATAAAATATTCACAAGCCCTATTTTTTTAATCATTAGAGCAGTATTTATTTTTTTTAATTATTTATTAAGATTAATCCATTTATTGGCTGCTTCATACGATTTATTTATTGAATCATTTACTATAGATGTGGCCATAAATATATTTTCAACACAAATCTCATCCAGGACGCCTGTTCTAGTTAATTGTTTTTTAACTGATTTTTCAACTTCTGCCAACATTAATAGATTATCTGAACCTTTCAATTTCTGAGCATATTCTCTCATCCAAACCACCACATTTGTCCCTAAATAATTTCGATCGTGCAAATTGATGATGATTACTGCATTGGATGTTTTTTTTATTGAAGGAAGTTGTTCATCTAATAAATAGGCCACCGCAAAATAATCAAGACCTTTGACTTCAATCACTGTGGCTTTGTTAGATGGAAAATTATTAGGTAAAGATTTTTCTTGATATCTACCGTCTTTCAGTAAAACAAGTTCTTCTAACATTATATCTTTGTGGGCAGTGAGTACATAAATTAATAATGATAAAATTACACCTGCAAAAACAGCATATTCAATACTGAACCCAACTCCGGCAAGGAATGTTAAAAGCATGGCATAACGATATGTCTTGGAGCTTTTCCAAGCTAAAACAATATTTGCCCATTCTTTAAGTATAATGGCTAATCCTAAGACAATCAAAATTGCTGCTAACCCGGACATTGGAATTTTTTCAAACATTTGGGGTATAAGTAGGAATATTATAATTACAAAAATGCCTGAAAATACTCCGGACCATCTGCTTTTGCCTCCACTTTCAACATTTATTCCTGTACGTGTAAAAGAACCACCTGCAGGCAGAGCAGTGAATAAAGAACCTCCTATATTGGCCAATCATTGGGCAGAAAAGTTTTTTGATCTATCTGTTACTTTTCCGTCGGGGTTAGGATATGCTGAACCTACACCCACAGTTTGAATTGAAGTTAAAATAAGTATGGCTAAAGCAGGCAGTATTAAATCAGGTATCAACATTATATTTGGTAAAACTGGCTGTGGTAAACCTCCGGTTATAGGTGCGATGCTACCAGTAAGTTTTACTGAATTCAAGCCAAATAATGTCACGAAAACAGAAATAACTAATATGGCCAGAAGATTTCCATAACGTTTTAATTTTGACCATTTAAATAACATTAAAAAAGTTATGGTTCCTATTCCAACCAAAAAAGTAGGTAAATCCCACATTTCTGGATGAATCAATATATCTAAAGCCTGAATAACTGAATTTGAGATGTAAGGGAGAGCAATCATACTTTTATAACCAGTAAATTTTGCTAGTTGGCTTATAATGAGGGAAAATCCCACGGCAGCTATGAACCCGGACATTACCTCTGCTGATATGAAACGCACTAAACTTCCCATTTTCAACTGACCAGTAATCAATTGCAGTAGGCCAACCATCAGTGTTAATGTTACCAACCCGGAGGTAATATCGGTTCCTAAGGTACCTAAAGAGCTAGCAACTACTAGTGCCACTTCATCGCTGATAGTAACTATCATTAGACTTGAAGATGATGCTAATGAACCAATAATAACAGTGAGCATTGCAGTGTATATACCATAAATGGGTTCAACACCAGCCAATTGTGCATAGGCCATGCTAATAGGTATACTTACAAAAGCGAGGGTTAAACCTGCTGAAAGGTCATTTAATAAAGTTTTGCGATGAAACTTACCCATAAAGTTTTTATATCCCATGAATACTATTTATTGACTTTATATTATAAATTTTATAATGATTATTTTTATAAAAATACTTCATTGCTTAAGTGGAATGTCAAAAAAGAAAATATATGCTTGAATTTTATGGATCTAATGGGTTTAAAGATATTCTAGGATAAATTTGGCGTCTAAATTGGAATTCTAAAAATATAAACTCTTAAAAATTGCTTTTGAATGGATTGATTATCATTCATTCTTCTACAGGGCAAGTGTGGACATTGACCATTTTTATGGAGTATATGTCGCTAATAATTAATTTTTCTACTTCATGGGCGATTCTATGGCTTTCTTGAAGATTAAGGTTTTTATCTAGTTCGATATGTAGTTCTGCAGATGTGTATGGTCCCATATTGTTTATTTTTATGTCATGAACACCTTTCACATCTTCTAAAGATAATGCTGTTGATTTAAGATCTTCGACTAACCTGGGATCGGACAATTTACCCATAATTGCATTTACATTGTCACGTGCTACTTGGAAAGCAGTTTTTATAACCATCATGGCAATAAATATGGCTACCAAGGGATCCAGGATAGTAAATCCTAAACGGGCCCCAATCACACCTACTAGAATAGCAGCACAGGAAAATATGTCAACTGATTGATGGCGTCCGTCAGCTATGATTACTGGACTGTTAATTTTTTTCCCTGTTTTAATAAGGTATGTTGTCATGGCATAATTTATAAAAATACCAATTAATGCCATAATTGCAGCGGTTAAATCCGGCGCTGCGAGATTTTCTCCCAACATTAGTTTATCATATGCCTCTAAAAGAATTTCAAATGCTACAATTCCTAAAAAAACGACAATTATGAGTCCCACAATCGATTCTGCATGTCCGTGCCCATAGTGATGTTCTTCGTCTGCGGGTTTCATTCCAATTCTAAAGCCCACATAAGCCAATATGGAAGTAATAACGTCAGATAATGTGTGTGCACCTTCTGCAACTAAAGCAGTACTTCCTGATAAAAAACCAATCAGGAAATTAAACACTGTGAGAAATATGTTACCAAATATGGCTATAAATGAAGCTTTACGACCTGTTTTTGCTCTTAAATCCGTATTTTCCATAAAAATCACATATATTTACTTAAATAATGATTATAAATTACTATTTAATTAATAACTCATTTCATTTATTT
The DNA here is from genome assembly GCA_023249725.1 of Methanobacteriaceae archaeon. GTDB lineage: Archaea > Methanobacteriota > Methanobacteria > Methanobacteriales > Methanobacteriaceae > UBA349. The sequence goes on along the minus strand of JAHFBZ010000107.1, from coordinate 1,126 downwards.
CATTTATTTGATTAATTTATCCTTTTTTGATTTCTTTTTGTAAATTATGTACACTATGGCAATGATTATGATGATCGAAAGGCTTATTTCTTCGATATAAGAAATTTCATTAGCTGCTGTTTGATATAGGCTTCCAAATTGCCATCCAATAAATCCTAATATGGATGCTCTTACTAGTGTTCCAAGAAATGTTATTATTATATATTCCTTGACATTAAAACGAATAAACCCACAGAACGCACTTATAGCAACACTGGGAATGATTGGAATGGCTCTTACTCCAAATAAAACGATCGTATCAGAATTACTTTTTTCGAATTTATTTTCGGCTTTTTCTATATCTTCCCAGGAAATACCCAAATATTTTCCCCAACGCTCTAAAAATGGTTTTCCAGCAAAATATGCAATTGCATAAACGAAAAGAGATCCAATTGTAACTCCTAAAGCAGCAGGTAATACTACATTAATAAACAAACTAAAAAAAGCCCCAGGAGTAATCATAGTGCCTTTTAGCACAATAAAACTGGTTCCCATTATTACCATGGTTGAAGGAATAGGCGCAATAATTTCTTCAATAATACTAGCCAAGAAAACTCCGAACGGTCCATAAACCAACAGGATACTTTCTAAGTATAAAATTACTTCTGTGAACAATTTATCACCACTAATCTAATTAACAATGTTATGAAATTCAATGTTGAACTTTATCGCTTAAAAAAGTATCTATGTCTATAATTATGTCTATAAATAATCTGGATGTAGGGAACCAAAAAATATATTCTTTTAATTAAATATAGTTCTATTATCAAAGAATCTGATTGATTCTTATTGATTATAGAGTTCAATTATTAAATTTAATTTCAAATCTCCTGGAATTATATCAATTAATATTATTGCAGCTTTCAAAATGTTTAATTATTTAATTATAATTTATTTTACTAATCATGATGGTGTGAAAAATGGATCGGCATTATAAAGTAATTTTTGAAGCATTATTGTCCTTTTTGATAATAATTGAAATATTATTCCTGGTTTTGCTTTCTATAGGATTGGCGGTAGGAATACAACCTGATTCAATATATTCTTTTGGTATATGGGATTTGATTATATGTATTATTATTTTGTT
>JAHFBZ010000106.1 GCA_023249725.1 Methanobacteriaceae archaeon | reverse complement strand
ATGACTGTTATTTGACGTTTAGGAGAAGTGAATTCGATAATTTCTTTAATGTCACTCATTTCAAGACCAGAATCAACAAAGCCTTCAATTTTCTCTTTTATAATAGAAGTAACGTCAATTGAAAATTCATCTTCCTCATTTTGATAGGTAACATCTCTTAAAATTTTGTTTAAAACCTTATCAATTCTTCCTGCATCTTTGGCCAATTTTTCAGATTCTTTTTCAAGAAGTTCAGATACAATTTCCATGGTTTTAATTTTAGAGAATTGTTCATAGGCCCTTTTTCGGGATGAATATTTAATAGCTGTGGAAGGACACACTTCGAGACATTCCTCACATCTTGCACAATAAGAAGGATCAATATATGGTAGTTTACTTATTTTACCTACATTAATGGCTCCTTTAGAAGGACAAACTCTGGTACAAGTCATACAACCAATACAATCTTTTTGGTTGACTACAATTGCTTTTCCACCAACAACAGATCTGGGTAAAATCTTACCATATTTTATGGCCTCGGTAGGGCAAACTCTAGAACAGTACCCACAGCTTACACATTTATCTTCATCAATAACACTGTGAGCTTCCTCAGTTCCAGAGGCAATTAATTGAATAGCTCCGGTCTTACAAGCACCAACACAAGCACCACATCTTCTACAAAGTTTAGGGTTAATATTAGGAATATTTTCTCTAATTGGTTCTGAGAGGATGGTTCTCATCCTAATAGCATCATAAGGGCATGCTTCTCTGCATAAAACACATCCAAAACATTTATCATCTATTTCAATATGTTTATCTGGAGGTATCTCATGTATGGCATCCACCGGGCAAGATTTCAAACAAGGCCTATCTTTACACTCATTACACTTGCTGTGGTCAATTTCATAGTCCACTTCAACTTCCCTAAGGGGCTTGAAGACTTTTTTAGTTGTGACAGGAATACTAATCAACTCCTAAGAGACTTTAATCCATTATTAAATAATTTTAACTGAATATATTTTTATTTTAAATAATTCAAGGATTTATAAATTTATATTTAAATAATTTAATTGACAGTTGATAATTAATTTTATACTTGATTTTAATTTAAGTTTAATCAATCAACAACTGGCAATTGAGACGGTTTTAGGGTTATTAAAATCACATCTTCACCATCAGAATTTTTATCAATAAGGAATTTAGCTAGATAATAACCAGCCACTCCAAATGGACATGTTTGATGGCAAGTACTACATCTTAAGCACTTTTCAGGATTTCTGGTAACACCAGTTTCTTTATTATAGGTTATAGCACCAGAAGGACATTCTTCTACACACAAGCGACATTTAGTACACTTCTCTTCATCCCAGGTGATAATTCTCATTTTCAAACGATCAGTGATTTTTTCCATTAAATCCATGACCATTTCTTCTTTAGGGATTATATTAATGGCTTTTTCCTTTAATTCCACCAGAGGATATTCCATTTTGAATATTTTATCAGATGACAATTTTTTAAGGTCTTCCTGACGATCTTCAATGGTTTTTTCCAGTGTTTGAACAATAAGGTTTATAATCTGTTTTTGCTCTTCTATATTTGAAATATAAATTCCTTTTAGTGCACCTTTTACCGGGCAAGCATCTAAACAGTCCCCACAGGAAATGCACTTTTTCTGATCAACCAGTATTTTATTATCTTCTTCGTGAATAGCGTCGACTTGACAGGATTTCATACATTTTTTACATCTAATACAGAGATAATCATCAATAACAAACATCTTATCCACGGGAAGAATGGTAAATTCTTCACGGATTAAGTGATTTTCACCACAGGTAAGTGTTTTAGGATCAGTAGGACATACTTCCGCACAGAAACCACATCGAATACAAGCACCCATAACAATTACTGGATAGGTTAGGCCTTCCATATCAGTAGTATCTTCATCTCTGACTAATTTTATCGCTCCAGGCGCGGGACAAGCTGCTGTGCAAGCTCCACAGCCAATACAATATTCTTTGAAAACTTCTGGAAAGTCTCTAAACCGATCAGGTTTTTCTACTATATCGTGTTCAGATTTTGCTCCAGCAAATTTCTCTGCCCATGATTTTCGAGCGAATTCATACATGTACCATATTACAGAAGACATAGGACACCATCACATTGTAAATCTTTAATTAGTTAACTATTAACTATTATTTTTTAATTATTAGTCACTGATTTGAATTTAATTTTAAATATTTGTCATTTTAGATATTTCAAATATAAATTTTAATTATACTATTGATTTGAATTCGAAATTCTATTTAATATCGAAAATACCTTGAAATTGTTTTTCTCCGCCTTTTTCATCCACTATTACCACCCGTTCAACACAGGCAATACATGGATCAACACTGGCATAGGCCGCAATGGCATCTGATACAGTAGCCACGTCTTTTAGCATATACTTAGCACAGGCATCAATATTCATGATACTGGGAGTTCTAATGGATGCATTATTAATTAAATTACCATTAGTTTCAATCATGTAGGTAACTTCGCCCCGAGGAGCTTCATTTCTCCATTCTCCGAATCCTGCACCAATTTCTACTTTTTTACGGATATCTCCTTCAGGTAAATTCTCAATAACTTGTTTTATAAGACTAATAGATTGTGGAATCTCATCAAATCGATTCATGTTACGAGCAAAGGTATCTCCTTCTTTTCTCCATATAACCTTAAAGTCTAAATTATCTCGGTAAGTATGATGATCTTCTCGAAGATCGTGTTTTAAACCAGAAGCCCTGCCAATTGGCCCTACAGCTCGGGCTTTTATAGCTTCTTCTTTGGTCATTCGACCAACCTTTTTAGATCTCAATCCCATTAAAGGACCTTGTTCGTACATTTCCACGTATTTTTGATATTCCACTTCTAATTTATTCATTATGGTCATGATCTGCTGGAGATGAACATCTTTAACATCCATACGAACTCCACCGACAACATTCCATCCCATATTAACCCTATTACCAGTTAAAAGCTCAATGGCATCCATAACCGGTTCTCTTAAATGCAACATATACATGAATAGGGTTTCATGCTCCACGGCCTTAAAAAATGTGGAATTGGCCAGTAAATGGCTTTGAATTCTATCTAATTCATTAGTAAGTACTCTTAAATACTGGGCTCTGAGAGGCGCTCTTTCATCTGATATCTTTTCAAATGTTTCAGCAAAGGTTTGGGTGTGGATATATGAGCAAATCCCACATACTCTTTCTGCAAGATATATGGATTTTTGCCAGGTTTTACCAACCATTATACGTTCAATTCCTCGGTGAACATAACCATAATCAATTTCTGCACTTATTACTCGTTCTCCTTGAGTTTTAAGTTTTAAACGGAGAGGTTCCTTTAATGCAGGGTGAATAGGACCTATAGGTAAAATCATTCTTTCTGCCTCCCTTTAGCAGCTATGGCACCAGGGGCCACAGCTAAGATAGCTTCTAATATTTCTGAAGGTCGAGGTGGGCATCCAGATACTTCAGCATCTACTGGAATGAAATCAGAAACAGGTGCATTGACACATCCACCTTCTTGATTAAAGACATCCCCCGATATAGGGCAGTTTCCAAGAGCCACTACTATTTTAGGTTCAGGTGCTTTGGTATAAATCCGCCTTAGATTTTCTTTCCACTGTTCAGTGACAGCACCAGTAACTAAAATAACATCCGCCTCCCGTGGATTATTGTGAACATATATACCATACTGTTCTAGATCGTATCTGGGAGATAATAAGGCAACAACTTCAATATCACAGCCATTACATCCTCCAGAATTCACCAGACAAACGTGAATTGAACTCTTTCTTATAATATCTTTAAGAGCATCTAACATTTCTTTACCTCTAATTTCCCTCGTTAATGTTAATTTATTAAATTTTTTAATAGATGAATTATGATTTACTATCATGTAAGCATTAATTATATGTTATTGAACAATTACTCAAAACACTATTTAAGATAAAATTTTTAGAAGTTCTTTCTTACCGTCTTCCAGGGCCTCAGCATATGGTATGCCATCAATTACTTCTTGAGATATTTTCATTTTAATATATTCAGACTGTTGAGAGGATACAATTTCCATTACATCTTCTAGCCAGCACAACTGTAAGTCTGCGTGTACTCTTTCCTTTATACATCTTTGGCGTGCTGATTCAAAACGGGGGTGAAGTGCTTCTAAACTAGACATATCCAGTTTATTAATTAGAATTTGTTCAAAAAGGTCCAGATCAATTTCCAGTTCATCAGATAAGGGTTTAACAATGTCTTCCCTCCACCTGTAACTTCTAATTATCCTGGTTTTCATTAATTCCAGAAGTACTTGTTCATCATCCATTATAACACCGGTTTAAATTTTTAAAGATATTGCGTTATTTTTGTTAATTGATCTATTCCATTTTAATTGGAATATTTTGATTAATGTCTAATAATTCTTCTCGTATTTCTAATTATAAGATGTTAATAATCCTTATAAAACTGTGTTTGTGAGTAAATAGAGCGCTCCAGATATAAAAATACCAATCAATGTTTCATAACGACCGTATCCTGGCCTCATGCCTAAAACCATGGCCACCATGAAAAGACCGACTGTGATGGAAACAAATGGTTGAATTAAAACTATAAGCTGATTATTTAAAAGAATTAACCAACCAATAACCGATACTACAAGTGCAATCACATCTATTTTTTCTGTTACAAAAGGGGCTGAGTATTTTTTATAACTCAATAGGAGTCCTATTATGGATCCTATTACAAATGATATTAAATATATGAGATAGAGAATTTCGGTCACTTTATCACACCATTAAGCTGGTTTGTAGAGAACTATAAATGCCACTATAAAGAATAATAAAGCGGCAATAAAAGCCCATTTTTCTAAGTTTTCTGAAAAATGTACTACTTTGTCATTATTCTGTTTTAGTAGAAGTCCTGTAAATAGAATTGCTACTAAGGTAATTGGAATTACCACCATCCATTGCAAGAAGGCCGCCAATCCACTGGCCAATATTACTCCAAATGCTACTAAAGCTACGAGGAATAGTAAATCTTTTTCTTCTGCCATTTCTAATTCTCCTTCCAGATGAAGATTTTATAATTATTATTAACTGGTTTTTGTACAAATGTAATGATAAAAACTTTTTTTTACCTAATTTAAATCTTTAAATGAGTTATTTTTTAATTTATTTTGATAAATGGAATATGATTGATAGCTAAAATACTATCATTAATAAAATGGAACCTACAATCCCAATGAAAGCAAAGGTCACTTGCATCATAACTGAGTGATTTGGGTTTAATATAGGAGTTACGGCATTAATAAATGATATAATTGCAGTAATTATTACCATTCCCACCAAATAACCAAGTAAACTTAAAGGCCCTATAAATACTGTTAAAAATACCCATAGAAGCATATACCAAGCAATTGATTCTGAAATCATTAAGTATCCACGTAAAACACCAAAGTGCTCTGTTTCATAACCAGAAACAATATCTTTTCCTTTAGTAATTGCAAAGGGAGAGTATGGTGCCTTGGAAAGGATAAGAACAAAGAACATCACTGCGGCCAGAGGTATAGTAAATATTAATGGGCCATTAATAGCCTGATAATTCACGATATTACCAATTATCATGGTACCTGTCTGAAGGTAAATGATTACCAGAACTGCGAAAAGAGGAACTTCAGCAGCTGCAGAAAATACTGCTCTTACACAACTTAGTTTCCCATAGGGAGAACCAGAAGACGAACCAGCATTGTGTTCCACGATTTTATGCATGGCATAGATACCAAATATTAGTAGGAGTGATCCTCCAGTAACCGGACCAACAATTACTGCAGTAACCCATATAGCACATAGTAAACTGGCAATGGCCACATAAAATGGCATTGCTGCGGTTTTAGGGAAAGATGATTCTTTAATGTAAAATTTAAATGTGTGTAGAAGATGTTGTATAATAGGGGGCCCGGGTCTCATCTGTATACGGGCCATGATCTTCCTTTGCAATCCAAACAGGATACTTCCCACCAGGAAAGCAATGAGAAAAATTAGAA
>JAHFBZ010000003.1 GCA_023249725.1 Methanobacteriaceae archaeon | reverse complement strand
AAATTTTAAATTAATTAATATAATAACTAAAATAGTATTCAAATCAGCTTAAATTCAAATATTCATTAAAGAGGCCATTATCATCAGCTTTTTCCACATTGGAATAAATTAAATCAATATCCGATTTTATCCATTTCAAATATTGTTTAATGTTATCTGGAATGACTTGATCATCAAAATATTGATCTGCAAATTCATAATAACTAAAATTTCTTTTACCCGTTTCTTGTCTTTTAATAACCGAGATAGTGCTTTCAAGATAATCATCAATTAATTTACCATAATATGGCAAGTTTAATTTAGATAAATCAAGTTCAAGATTATTAGTTTCATTTTTAATTTTTATTAGTGATGCAAGAGCAAGAATATCTAATGTTAGTTTGTGATTAGCGGCTAAAATATTTTCATAACATATTAAATCTTCACTAACATCATTAAATGTGTCATTAAGCTTTTTAAGGACAGCATCGGAGTTGTTATCCTCCAGCATGTAATTTCTAAAAAGATGACTTATTTTAGATTGATCATAATTCCCTACACTATCCACCATAACCTGTTTAGAGAGATTTTTAGTGGCATTAACGTTAGCGGCTATTTGTGACGGAACATTGAACGAAACTCGGCTGGGTAAAATTATATATGCACACAATAGTGCTATAAGGGACCCTATCAAAATATCTATCATTCGAGCAGTTGCATTTTCAAAAACCGTCCCAGTAGGCCATATCAAAACCACAAATACTGTCAAAGCCATTACTGAAAGTCCCATGAAATTGGGGAAAAAAGCTCTGAAGAAAAATAGCATGATTAAAGCCAGTATAATCAAAATTTGGTGAGGAAACAGAAAACCTAGAAAAATGGCAACAATAATGGCCAGAAAATTGAAACTCAACCTTTGAATCAGATTATCTATTGTGCTGGCGATATCCGGTTTAATAACAATTAAAACCCCCATAGCCACCCATATAACATCCCTATTATGAGTTAAATGAACAAATAATAAGGCTAAGGTCATTGCCAGAGAAAAGCGAACTGCATGACGCATGTAAATGTTTTGAAGATTGAAATTGGATTTCAAAACCTCACTAAGAGAATTACTAGAAGATTCTATTTTGATTTTTTTATCATTAGCATCCTCAGAATCTTTAGAAATTAGATTAATAGATTTATCTAAAATAGAACGTGCATTGCGAATATTCTCTAACAAAGCATCTATTTTAGTTTTTTCAATCCAGCTATTGTTCATTTTAGAAAAATCTTTAAAAGAAGAAAATTTTTTTGATAAATCTTCCCCGGCAGATATTTTCGTGTCCAATAAGCTTAATTCCCTAGAATTATTTATTGAAATGTCATTTTTGGTTTTTTTGGTGAATTCTTTATTTCCATCAATTATTCTCAAATTAATATCACTACTGAGCTGGTTAATTATAGATAAAATATCTTTAAATTCTTCAAGATAATTTTCAGACAATCTTGATGATAAGACACGAGAATAGCTGCGAAAAGCTGTTAAATACATTCCAATTTCAAAGAGTTCGTAAGATTTTTTATCAATAGGTATTCCAGCCAATAGCCGGCGAATAGACAGAATTTTGTTCAGAGACGTTTCAGGTGAAAGCCCAGCAGCAATCAGTTTATTTAGTTCTTTTTCTCTTCTAAGAATTTTAGGTATCAGTAAAATAGAAGCCACTAGAAATGATAAAATACAGTAAGATATCCAGTCAATGGTGCTAGCACTATTATTAACTAATATTACTGACAAAAAATAGGCATCGAATAGAATAAATCCAAATGCACCTACTTCACCTCCAAAAATATAAGTGGAAATACTAAAAAAGGCCCATATCGCTGTGAAGAAAATAAAAACTGGAACACTGGAAATGGCAACAGAAGCCGTGGTAAATGCCAATAATATCATTAAAAATCCTATCGAACCCAAAACAGCAAGCTTGCGCAAAGGTATGGATAAATCCAGAATTAATGTAAATAATAATGTTATAAATGCTATAGAATTTACGGCATTATCCCATCCCAAAAGCTTAGCCAGCATCACAGATATAATCATTAAAATAATGGCATTAAAGGCCTGCTTCCATTGCGGAGCTCCTGTCGGTCGGGACAATAATTTTAGTTTATCTGAAAAACCTTTTTTCTGAGCCAGAAAATTCATCTCCTAATCATTATAAATAAATACCATCGATTTTACTATTTATAAATCAACACATGATTTAACAGGGTATACAATAACAATATGGAATTGAGTAGTGGAATTATATTAATAATCTATATAATTTTACTAAAATAATAAGTTTTTCAATAACCACATTAAGTGGAATTATATTTTTTATAGTAAAATAAATAGTTAAAATAAATTTTATGATTAAAATAAGATTAAAGTAAAAAAATTGATGACTCATTTTTTATTCTTATAAAAAATATACCTCCTAAACAAAATATTAAAACTGATAACACTAAACTATTATAAATAAAAATGATAAAAGAATTTACTACTTAACAATTAACTACTTAAAATATCAATAATTTTCAATTATCATAAATTAAGTTATTTTTAACCAAATTTCAATATTTTATCCTGGTGTTAGCTCTTGAAAATTCAATCATATCTGTATAAATATAAAATTAGTGTAATTGGACTCCTACTATTACTATTAGGAGTTTATATCTTCAGATATGATAATTTAGACATTTATATTCGTCCATTGACACAAATTTTTTTAATGGGTTCTTCCGAAGGAAAGGATGTTTTATTTTTCTTATTGATGGGAAGTATGATGTTTATCAGTCCTCTTTTCAGTAGTAAAGGATATTTGCGCCGTAAATTATCATGTTTTAACTATTTTAAAGAATGGAAGGGTAATGATTTTCTTAAATGGACCATAATAATAGTTTTATGTACATATGCTTTAGGAATTATTATGGAAATATGGCTTAGAACACAGTTTGGTGTTTCCATATTTACTGCTTTTGTTTCCTTAAATCCGGACCCCACATCAAGTAGTATTCTCCACAGCCATATATTCAAAGCCGTGCTTGGACCATTTATCTCTTCAGTTGTCGCCGTTCCTACAGGCGTACATACTGGAACATCATTATTACAGTACGTACCATCCATCGGGCTTTTAATAGTTATTATATTTCCTTTAGTTTATTTATTAGGCCTATTTTCAATTGGAGAACGGCGAGATTATCATCAAGTTATAGTAATATTTGCCATTTCTAACACTCTTATTGGGTTAATAGATGGTGGATTATTATCAACTCCTGCCATGGTAGGGCTTTCTGGAATTTTAGGTATGTACGCCCTAAAAATGCCATTTTCTCCAAAAAATTTAATCACACCTACAGTAATTATTGCCCTTTTAATCATACTAAGAGTTATTTTAGGAGTTTTTGGATCTAATACAAATTATTATGAAGTAACAGTTATTGGAGCTGGCGAAAATCTTAATTTAAGTGATTATGATGTGTTATCTGTTCAAAGCCAGGCCGGAAAAACAATAATCCACATATCACCCAAATATAATGAAATGATTCTTTTAAATGACCTTGCACAAACTTTAGAAGGTAAATGCCAAGGATTTTTCATAAGCTGGAATTTTTTCTCGTATTTTAGAGATTCCAGTTCTTAAAAAGTGTTAAATAATGAACCATATTTAAATAAATTTTATAATTTTTAATAAATTCAATTTTTATAAATTTTTATAAATTGTTTTATAAATAATTAATAATAACCAGACGAGATAAGATAAAATGACAAAAATCAGCATTATCATTCCTACATTCAATGAAGAGGAGTATTTACCTCAACTTTTAGATAGTATAAAAGATCAGAGTTACACCGATTACGAAATAATAATTGCTGATGCTCAGTCTAAAGATAAAACTCGTGAAATTGCCAAATCATATGGTTGCATTATTACTGAGGGAGGTTTACCTGCACTTGGAAGAAATAATGGGGCTAAAAAAGCTAATGGTGAGCTTCTTTTGTTTTTAGATTCAGATTTGATTTTAACTGAGGATTATCTAAAAGATTCAGTAGAAGAATTTGAGGAAAACAATCTTGGAATTGCTATAACCCAAATGATTCCACTTTCTGATAAAAAAAGGGACAAAATACTTCATGAATTTGCTAACAGATTTATGATAATGGTTGAATCAATTAAACCACATGGTGCAGGATGTTATGGAATAATTTCCCGTAAGGATTTACATGATCAAGTGGGAGGATTTGAAGAATCCCTTGATTTTGGAGAAGATAGTGATTATATAGAACGAATTGGAAAAGTAAGTTCATTTAAAGTACTTAGAAAGCCACATGTTCTAGTCTCCATACGCAGATTAGAAAAAGAAGGCCTTAAAAGTCTAGCATATAAATACAGTAAAAGTACGGTTTATGACTTTATGGGGAAAAAAATTACTGCTGACGAACTTGATTATACCTTTGGTTACAGTTATGAACATAGCCCCGACTTTCTGGAAGATGGTAATTACTCCTATAATGACTTAGAAACCAATAAAACTACTGTTTCTTACAATAATCTTGAAAAAAACCCTATGAATAAATCTATTGTACAAGAAAATCCAGAGGATACGCTTGATAATACAGTGGCTTCAAAAAAACGGATTATATATTCAGTTTGTGGGGAAGGTTTGGGCCACGCCATAAGAAGTGGGGTAATTATAGAAGATCTAATTGAAAAATATGACATTCTTATTTTTGCCAGTGACCGGGCCTACACCTATCTATCCCAAAAATTCGAAAATGTGTATGAGATTTATGGTTTTAATACTGTTTATGAAAATAACACAGTTCAAAACAGAAAAACATTCGTGAAATCAATGAAAAGGCTTCCTAGAGATTTAAAAGAAAATTTAAGATTACTTTACAAATTAGCCAGAGATTTTAAACCCAATGCTATTGTTTCTGATTTTGAATTTTATGCCAGTCTTTTAAGCAATTTACTTAGAATACCCCTTATAAGCATTGATAATATGCATGTAATTACTCAATGTAACATTGAATATCCGGATAAATACAGAAAAGATAAGCTGAAAGCTGAAAGCGTCGTGAAATCATTTATTGTTCGGCCTAAAAGACATATAATTATCAGTTATTTCTATCCTGAAATAAAAAACCCACAGAAAACAATTATTTACCCCCCAGTTCTTAGAAAAGAGATTATGGAGCTTAAATCAAGTTATAAAAATCACATTTTAGTTTATCAAACCAGTAAATCTAATGAAAAGTTAATTAAAACTTTAAAAAAGGTTAAAGAAAAATTCATAATATATGGGTTTGATAAAAACGAAACCGACCAAAATTTAGAATTTAAAATGTTTAATGAAGATGAATTTTTCAGTGATTTGCAAAATTCCCGGGCCATAATAACTAATGGTGGTTTTACCCTGATTAGTGAAGCCCTGTATCTAAAAAAACCTGTTTACAGCATTCCTGTCAAAGGTCAGTTTGAGCAAATCATAAATGCAATCTATCTTGATAAACTAGGTTATGGAGAGTTTCATGAAGAAATTAATAAAAAGAGTCTGGAAAGATTCATCAAAAAACTATCTAAATACCAGAACAATCTTAAAGAATATGATGGTGGAGATAATAAGGCCTTGATCAAAGAATTAGAAAATTCTATTGAAAAATATACCAAATAAGTTTTTAAATTCTAAACTTATTTTTAAATTAAATAATCGTTTTTAACAGTAAATTTAATTTTAACAGTGAATTTAAATTAATTAAATTAGAATATTATTTTTTAAATTAAAAATAGAATAAAATCCAATAACTAAAAAATAATTACTTTAAATTAGCTTATAAATAAAAAAAATAGTAAAAATAATAAATTTGGGTGAAATTATAATGTTACACCCATATCTAATTGTTCCGTGAGTTCTTTGTATCTATTACGAATAGTTACTTCCGTAACTCCAGCAATATCGGCCACATCTCTTTGAGTCTTTCGTTCTCCCAAGAGAACAGATGCAATGTATAAAGCAGCTGCAGCCACACCAGTAGGGCCTCTACCCGAGGTAAGTCCTTTTTCCATGGCCTTTTCAATTATTTCAATGGCCTTAGATTGTACTTCCCCAGATAATCCCAGTTCACTGGCAAAACGAGGTACATAATCCACTGGAGATGTTGGAGGAAGTTTTATTCCTAATTCTCGGGTTAAGAACCTGTAAGTCCTACCTACTTCTTTTTTACTTACTCTAGAAACCTCAGCAATCTCATCCAAGGTACGAGGCACATTACAACGCCTACAAGCAGCATATAATGATGCAGCAACTACGCCCTCAATACTTCGTCCCCGGATAAGTTTATTTTCCACAGCACTTCTGTAAACTACAGATGCCGCTTCCCTTACACTCCTAGGAAGTCCTAATCGAGAAGAATCCCTGTCCAGCTCACTTAATGCAAAGGCCAGGTTTCTTTCCGTAGCACCAGAAATTCTGATCTTTCTCTGCCATTTTCTCAAACGGTACCATTGGGCCCGATTTCGGGCAGGAATATCTCTACCGTAGATATCCTTATTTCTCCAATCGATCATGGTAGAGAGTCCTTTATCATGAATAGTATAGGTAATAGGTGCTCCTACCCGAGTACGTTTGTCCCTTTGTTCGTGATCAAACGCTCTCCATTCAGGACCCATATCTACTAAACTATCATCAATAACAAGTCCGCATCCACCGCAAACTATTTCAGCTCTTTCATAATCCCCAATAAGGTTCTCAGAGCCGCATTCTGGGCATTTTGTTTCCTTTTCAACTTCAGAAACATCACTTTTCATTTTTTCTTTCGTTTTTTACGCCCCCATTTTTTCACAGGTTTTGATGAAATATACAAAACTGCTCCAACGCGGTCATCCAGATGCTTTGTGTTATCTGTGTGCTTTTTAGAATCTTTGTTACGTAATGGCTTTATAGTGATATAAGGTTCTTTAGTAGGACCAAAAACATCATGTACTTTACCAATTCGTTTTTTATCGTCAGTGAAAACAATTAATCCAAGAGCAGGTGTACTGCTTGATCTTGCAATAATATTTCCCTTGTTGGAGATATGTGAAATAGTTCCCAAAATCTTCATAATTTAAAACCGAAAATTTTATATATTCTTATATAACTACTCTTTACGCAATAAGTCATATATAAATGTTTCGATAGGAATATATAAGAAGGTTTTTGATATTAAAAGTAATTTTCCCTTTAAAAACCTTGTGGTGGGTGATTAAAAGATTTAATATCATTAATACACCCCAAAGTTAATATGATTAAAAATAAAGGACTATAAATAGATTAATGTGCTGATTTAGGTTTCTTTTCACTGGTGATAATTTTACCATAGTAAACTGCTGCAAAAGCCCCAATAATAGTAGGAATAAAGTAACTACCTATACGATCAATAATACTTGCTGCAACCACATAATCTGCAGATATTCCTGCCACTGCAAAAAGTGCTACCAATGTGGCCTCCCTAATTCCCAGTGATCCAGGTATAAGTGGAAGAAGTGAAATCAAAACTCCAACTGTATAAATAATTACCAACGGAAGTAAAGAAGGTTGAATTCCAACTGCCCAGAAACAAACATAAAACCGGACCATATCCAGACCCCACATTCCAAAAGAAAGGACAAAGCCCGTTATAAGAATTTTTTTATCTTTTAAAGCCATAGCAAAGCCTGTGGTAAATCTATTAATATAAAATATTAATTTTTGACTTATTTCTAAGAAAGTAATCTCTTTTCTGGTGAGTTTTAAAAAGAAGGGGAATAATGAGCGGGCCACAGATAAAGTGATTCTTTGAGCAATCTCTTTATTGATTCCAGCATAAATTATCACACTAAAGAATACAATACACAAAACTATAAGAACCGTAACCAGAACCCGAGTCCATATGGAAATATCCCATGTCAAAATCAGTATTGCTGCCAGAACAGATATAATGATAAAAGGTAAAAATTCAAAAACCCTATCCGCTGTTGAAGAAGCGAATCCAATCTCAAAAGGAGTTCCTTTAACTTCTCTTAGAATATATGCTCTTAATGGCTCCCCTCCAGCAGCACCAGGAGTTATATTATTCCCAAACAAGCTAGCAAATAGCATTACCATTAAACTAGTAAACTTAGGTGATTCATCTATTACATCCAGTATTAGCTTCCATCTTAGAGTCCATACAAGTATTATGAATGCTTCTAAGATAAAACTAATACCTAAAAGCCAGTAATTAGTTTTTTGAAGTGCACTTATAATGCCATCCAATCCAGCAAGAGCAGTAACAATGAATACAATTATGGCCGCAGCTATAAATGAAAGAATAATTTTCTTTTTATGTTCTCGGATAAACCCCAGAACATCCTCTTGTTCGACCTCTTTTTCTATAGGAGACATTTAATCACCAGTTAATGATAATGATGCACAGCATAATGATATTCTATATTCAAATGAATTTTAGTAAAATTAAAGTGGTAAAACGTCATTTAATAAGAATATTTTAATAAAGAATAATTAATTTAATTTTAAAATTTCTAATAGTGATTTTCCACCATTTATTAGAGCAATTATCCTTCTTTCCGAAATTTTAATTTCCCATAACGATTTTATTACATCATCAAAAATCTTTTGAGGAATTACAACAACACCACATTCATCACCCAATATGTAATCTCCAGGATTAACTTCAATTCCATCAAAGCATAGGCCAATATTTATTTTTCCGTTTAAAAGAGGTTTTCCAGCATTAGGAACAATTGTCTTAGAAAAAACAGGAAAATCCATATTTTTTATGGCATCAAAGTCCCTGCAAGCCCCATTAATTATTGTACCTGAAATTCCTTTCTTTTGTGCCGCTTTAGAGGTTAACTCACCCCAAATTGCAGCTTTATCCCCTTCAACATTAATAAAAATGATTTCTCCACATTTAGCTTCATCAATTGCTTTAACTGAAGTTCCCCAATCGATTTCATTAGTTTGTACGGTTAAAACTCTTCCAAATGTTTTTTTACCATTAACCGGTTTCACATAAGGGATAACACCATTAGATCCATTAATTTTTTGTAAAGCATCTGAAATTTGAGGAGTAAAAATAAAATCCAGAGTTTTATCCATATTTACTGAATCACTGGCCTTCTTTACAGCATCCAGGAAACTTTCAAAACTTGGAAATTCAGATTCATCTGCCTGAGATTCCATTTTAGAAATATTTGGTTCTGAATTTTCGAGTTTTGTTTTTGTTTTTTTAGAAGAAAACTTCCTAAGCAAAGAATTAGGAGATATTTTTGAATTTTTATGGAACTTATTATTTTTTACTGACATTAAATCAGTCCTGAGGCGTGGTAACCTCTTCAACCATGGTGCGTCCAGCTACTACTTCATCTACACTGTGAATAGAACCACCATAATCTTCAATAGCATTGGATATTTCTTCAAAGTTAAGGTCATTTCCTTGAATGGTGACTTTAATATTCTCTGTTTCCTTGTCAATTTCCATTAAGGTTATATTTACACCCCCTACACCACCCAATTCACTTAAATATTTAGCATAGTAAGGAATGATCGGATCATGAGGTTTCAATATGTCTAAAACAATTCTAATTAGGCCTTTTGCCACTTATATTTCCTCCAAATAATTTTGAGTAAGCATTCTATTAATTTATATATAATTGTAATTGATATTATCTTAATTGATACAATTAATTAATTACTCTTTTTATTATTTAATGTTAGTAAATTTTACTGATTTAAAACTAATTCAACTTAGTTAATTAAAATTTTGGTGATAACTCAACTTTAATTGAATGGATAAAATGAATCCAGATATTCCAGATATTAATTAAATATGAAGTGAATTTGTTAAATTAAATGTCATTACCAAAGTAAAGAATAAGAATAATTATTTTATGATTAATTTTATTAAAAAATTTTTATAATTGAATTAAAAACTTGAAAAAGTTCTAAAGATTTAATAAAGTTAAATATGGTCAATTAAAGTTAAATACACTCCTAAATCTTTTTTTTCAGTTTCATTAACACATCTACAATTTTATATATGAGTTTAGGCATAATATTTGGTAGATACTATTACAGTCATCAAAAGGATTTATTTAACATGAGTTTTAGGAGATTATTACGTTTAAATGAAGAACTCGAGGAATTAAAATATTATGGTGAACAAGGAGTACCAATATTAATAGAGGGTAAAAAGGACGAAAAAGCCCTTAGAGAACTGGGAATTAAGGCTAATTTTATAAAAGTTTCTGGATCTCCCCTAAATCTCTTTGAAATTGCCGAGTTAG
The DNA here is from genome assembly GCA_023249725.1 of Methanobacteriaceae archaeon. Lineage (GTDB taxonomy): Archaea > Methanobacteriota > Methanobacteria > Methanobacteriales > Methanobacteriaceae > UBA349. The sequence continues at coordinate 65,734 of JAHFBZ010000003.1, read as the reverse complement.
CGGCAGAATCATCACCCCAAGTAATTATTCTTACCGATTTTGATAAAAAAGGAAATCAATTAGCTAAAAAACTATCAAAAGATATTCAAGATTTGGGATCGTACCCAGATATGCAAATAAGGCGCAGAATCATGGGAATGACCCGTAAATATATCAAAGACATAGAGAGTCTTCCTAAACATATTAATAAGCTGGAACTTGATGTTTATCCTTCTGGATGCTGTTGGTGATCACTGTTATCCATCTGTTAATGTATTTTTATTATCAAACATTACAGATCATCTATTAATTGATAACTAAATTATCCCTGAAAGTATCTAAGTAATTAGGGAGGCTTAACATGGGAAAAGCAGAAGAAATAAGTACAACTAAGTATCTCATTCATGCTCAAATTAATGCTAATGGAATCGTGGAAAAGCCTGACGTGGTTGGTGCCATATTTGGCCAAACAGAAGGGCTTTTAAGTAATGATTTAGATTTAAGAGAACTACAAAAAACTGGGAGAATAGGTCGAATTAAAGTAAATATCACCTCCCGAGGAGGTCGATCTAAAGGAGAAATTGTTATACCTTCCAGTCTAGACCGAGTAGAAACCGCCATATTAGCTGCATCTTTGGAGACCATAAACCGAGTAGGGCCCTGCGAGGCTTATATTCAAGTTTCTAAAGTAGAAGATGTTCGTGCAGTTAAAAGGAAAAAAGTAGTGGACCGGGCAAAAGAAATTTATGCCGGAATGATGGATGAAGTCACTCCTGAAAGTCTGAAAATGATTGAAGAAGTGAAAGAGGCCATGCGTATCCACGAAATAACCGATTTTGGGGATGAAAAACTCCCTGCAGGCCCAAATGTCCATACTTCAGACGCTATTCTAGTAGTAGAAGGTCGATCTGATGTCCTAAATCTTTTAAAACATGGAATTAAAAATGCCATTGCTGTGGAAGGCGTAAGTGTTCCAAAAACTGTAGCCGATTTAACCCGTAAAAAGACCGTTACTGCATTTGTTGACGGTGATCGGGGCGGAGAGTTAATTTTAAAAGAACTTCTCCAAGTAGGAGAAATTGATTACGTTACTCGAGCTCCTCGAGGAAAAGAAGTAGAAGATTTGGGTAAAGATGAGATTATGGTTGCTCTTAGAGATAAAATGCCTATAGAACAAATGTTACATGATTTAGGCATTAAAGTAGAACCTAAGAGTGAAGATAAAATGGTGGTTCTCAAAAACATCTTGGACGAATTAGAGGGTTCTGGGAATGCTGAGATATTAGATGATGCTTTAAACATCTTAAAAGAAGTTAAAGTAGAAAATTTATACGATGAATTAAAAGGAATCAATAACCACCCTTACGCTGTAGTTTTTGACGGTGTAGTTAGTCAGAGACTTCTTGATATTGCCCATGAGAAAGGTATTAAACATATCGTTGCCATTCGATCGGGTGAAATTGTCAAAAAGCCTGAAAAAGTGAAATTAATCACACGCTAATTTAATAAATAAGATTCATAATCTTATATTAAATATTCTTTTAAAAAAAGAATATTATAAACAAAAACAGAAGATTTCTTCCAAATTTTATTTTTTTATAATTTTTTAATAGCTAAATTCAAAATTAAATTCCAACTGTTATAATAATTCCATTCAAAGTTTAATAAAAATTATTATGAGAAAATTTGAAGGAAATTATGGATAAATTGTACTAAATAATGCAAGAAGGCATCAAGATGTACATAAATATCAAAAACAATCCGGAAAATATTGAAACCAGTAAAGATATTATTATTCCTAAAGATCCTCTAGAAAGGGTTATAGGGCATGAAGATATTATTCAAGTCGTTAAAATTGCAGCAAAGCAAAGAAGAAATCTTTTACTAGTAGGGCCGCCAGGAATTGGAAAATCTCTTATTGCTCAAGCCATTTCTTTTCATTTAAATCAACCTTCGGAGGAAATAAGTGCCGTTCACAACCCTGAGCGACCAGAACGTCCTTTTATAGAAATTAAAACTCGAAAAGAAATCATAGCAGATAAAATAGCTATTGAAAAAGCAGAAGGAGAATTTATAGATCCTAAAAATGTTCCAGATGCTGTTTCCGAACGATTAGGATTTAAATGCATGCATTGTGGAGATTATAATAGCGTATATGAAAGTATATGTCCTAATTGTGGGGGGGACAAATTTTCAAATATTAATGCCCGAAGAAAACATTTGGGAGACCTTTTAGGCATGTTTGAAATGAGTTCCGGACCAGTAAACATTCCTCAAGATAGAGTAACTACTACTCGTGAAATAAATGGTCGAGAAGAGGTAGTAATTTATGAGAGATTGGGAGGAGACCAGATCAAAGTTCTTGATCAAAAAGCCCTGGAAAAACGAAGAGAATTAGTAGATGAAAAACCCATGCATGTGGTAGTTCCTCTTAAAAGAAAATTCTTCATCCAAGCTACCGGTGCTAGTGAAACAGAATTACTAGGAGATGTTAGACACGATCCATATGGAGGACATCCTGATCTTGGAACTCAGCCTTATGAACGTGTAGTTCCCGGAGCAATTCATGAAGCTCATGAAGGAGTTTTATTTGTAGATGAAGTAGTTCATATCTCCCACTTGCAGAGATTTATTCTTAGTGCCATGCAAGACAAGGTTTTTCCAATTGTAGGGCGAAATCCACAAAGTGCCGGAAGTTCAGTCAGAGTAGAAAATGTTCCATGTGATTTTATTTTTGTAGGAGCTTGCAATATAGTTGATTTAAAGCACATATTACCCCCATTAAGATCACGTATCCAGGGAGAAGGATATGAAATCTTAATGAATACCACCATGCCTATTAACGAAGAAAATGAAGCTAAATTAGCACAATTTGTCGCTCAAGAAATAGAAATTGATGGAAAAATCCCCCATGCTACATTAGACGCTATTAAAATCCTGGTTAAAGAAGCCGAAAAACGAGCTAAAGTTATCGATGATAAAGATGATGCATTTACCCTCCGATTAAGAGATTTAGGAGGAGTAATTAGAATGGCGGGAGATATTGCAGTTATGGACGAAAATCCATATATAACGCAAAAACATATGAAACTAGCTGCTAAAAAGGCCATATCCATTGAAGATCAAATTATTCAACGATATAAAACTTATGAAAATGCATTGCAAAAAGATTTAACTAGCTCCCAGCAATCAGTTAATCCTCACAATAAGAAATATCAAAATGAAAACGTTGACCGTAGTTATATGTAGAAATTTAAGGAAAAGTTATTTATAAAAAATAATATAAAGACATATTATAACTACAATAGCCCATCTAAATAATCAAATAGTTCAACATTGCATAAGAATAAGTTGAGTAATTTGAATTTAATATTATATTAAACTAATACACTTTCTGATGAGTAAATACCTCAAAAATGTATTTAATGATAATATGGGCGTTATGGAATATTGTAAGAATAAATAAAAATGTCTGATATGATGAATCCCTATTCCCAACAAATTGGCAGAGCATCTACAGTAGATTCTGGAAGTTTTCAGCAGAATTTTCCTGCAGAGTCTAGTGATGGCAAGAGAAAAACAGTTCTAGAGGTCTTTGATTTTCCAGATATGATTGAAGAGTATCTTATAGAACTTGAAATCAGAAATTATTCAAGGAATACTATTAAAACATATAAATCAATCGTAAATAATTTTTATAAATTCTTATTAAATGAAAAAGATCTTTATGATGATAGAAGAGTTTTAAGGTCATTCAAAAGATATATACAATACCTTAAAAGAGAAAAAAACGTTTCTCAAAACTATATTTATCTGGTTACAGTTGTGGTTAAGAAATTTTTAGAATTTAATGATATTGATTTTTTAAAGGATGTTAAAACACCTAAAAGAACCAAATCCCTACCTAAATCACTCAATGAGAGCGAAGTAATAAAATTAATCAATGCAGTGAACTGTGATGGGCCAAAAGATGGAGATTCAGCCCTTCAAACCAGTAATAAACTCAGAAACAGATTAATACTGGCATTACTTTACTCTTCAGGACTTAGAGTATCCGAACTTGTTTCATTAAGAATTGATGATGTTGATTTGGAGGATAGAACACTTAGAATCCGAGGAAAGGGTGAAAAAGATCGTATTGTGCTTTTTGATGAAGAAACCCAAGTATTAATTGATACTTACATAGAAGTTAGGTTCCATCAAGGAGAACACTTGTTTTTGAATAGATTCGGAAATAATTTAACTCCCCGCTATGTTCAGATGATGATAAAAAACTATGCTGAAATGGCCGGCATAAAAAAGAGAGTTACTCCCCATATTCTAAGGCACTCTTTTGCAACCCATCTGTTAAAGAACGGAGTGGATATTAGAGCTATTCAGCAATTATTGGGACACTCCAACCTGTCTACAACCCAAATCTATACCAGTGTGGATATGCAAACCCTTAGGAATGTTTATGATCGGGCCAAGCTTCATTAAAATAAAATTTATTTATTAATTTTAAATTAATTTTAAAAATTTATTATTTTAGAAAACATTGAAATAAATAACTAATAAAAATAAATAAATTAATTATCATCTTTATAATCTAATTTTACTCGTTCAGTGTATCTTAATTCTTCAAAATTAATTTTAAAAGAAGTACCTTCAATTCCATCAAATTCTACAGAACCACCTAATTGATTAATAAGTGTGTTAACCATTCTAAATCCAAAAGATCCTTTACAAGGGAATTCAACATCAGAAGGTATTCCAACACCATTGTCACCTATGAAAAGAGCATATCTACCTCTTTTATCAGAACGAAGCTCAATCAATATTTCTCCTTTATCAATTTCAGACCAATCTAAAAAAGCGTGTTTTAGGGAATTACTGAGAATTTCATTGATAATTAATCCACAAGGGATTGCGGTTTCAACATTGAGAAAAACATCATCGGAATTAATAGTAATATTGATATTTGGATCTTTTTTATAAGAACTGGATAACTGAGAAGCTAGACCAACCAGATAATGATTAAAATCTATGCTAGATAAATCATCAGACTGATAAACTCTTTCATGTATCATAGACATTGATTTGAGCTGGTTTACATAATCTTTGAAAAAATCATGTACCCGTTCATCTTCAAAATATTTTGATTGTAGAGAAAGAAGGCTGATAATAATTTGAAGGTTGTTATTAACCCTGTGGTGAATTTCACGCATTAATGTCTCTTTTTCATTCAAAGATTTTTCTAAGTATTTATTGATTGCTTTTTGCTGTATAAGTTGAAGACGACTCTTACGGGCTTCATGTTTATACAATGCCATTTCAATATTAATTTGAAGATCTCTTTCTTTGAAAGGTTTAAGTATGTATCCATAAGGTTCTGTCTTTTTGGCCCGTTGTAATATTTCTTTATTACTATATGCAGTTAGGTAAACAACAGGAATATCATACCTTTCAGAAATTTTCTGAGCAGTTTCGATTCCATCCATTTCACCTTCTAGCATTATATCCATTAAAACAGAATCCGGGCAGTGCTCCTCTATTTTTAGAAGAGCTTCTTCACCAGATGGAGTAATAGCTGGAACATGATAACCTAAATCTTCCAGAATCAATTTTATATCCTGGGCAACTAGTTCTTCATCTTCCACAATAATTATTTTCTCATTTGCCATTAGGTATTCTTCCCCTGTAATTTAATTCCTGAAAACTAATTTTAAATCTAGTCCCATTAAATCTATCAATAACCATTTCACCATTTATTCGCTTACTGAGATGTTGAACCAATTCTAAACCAAAACTATCGATTTTATCCAAGTTCAATTGAGAAGGTAAACCCTGACCATCATCAGCTACATTAAGGATAATTTTATTATTTTCCAGGTCTTTACTAAGGCCCACAAAAATTTCCCCATTTTCTGATGGTTTGAAAGCATGTTTAAGTGAATTGGTCAAAAGTTCATTAACAATAAGACCACACGAAATAGCAGTTTCAATATTCAATTTAACGTCATCTAATTCTAATTTTAATTTTATTTTACTGGAGTCCGTAGGGAAAAAGTGTAAAAGATCACCAGTTAAACTTTTTAGATAATCTGAAAAATCAATACATCCCATATCCTGAGATTGATATAATTTTTCATGCACGAGAGCTATAGAACTAACCCTATTCTGGCTTTCTCTAAAAATTTCTAAAGCCTCTGGATCATTAATATGATAAGATTGAAGTCTAAGTAAGCTGGAAATAACTTGTAAATTATTTTTTACCCGATGATGTATTTCCTGTAAAAGTAACTCTTTTTCTTTTAAAGATTCTTTTAATTTATCTTCTGCAATTTTACGACGTGTAACATCTTGTTCAGTTCCGATAATTCGTAAAACTTCACCATGGTCTCCATGAATAACTTCGCCATGGGACGAAACAAATCTAACATCACCATTAGGTCGATATATCCTATATTCTGCAGAAAAAGGCATTAAATTATCTAGAGAATTATTTATACTTTCAGAAACTGACTTCTGATCATCAAAATGAATTCTATCCATGAAAGAGTCAAAATTAGCATTAAAAGTTTCTTTTTCAATACCAGAAATTCTATAAAATTCATCCGAACAATCCATAGTACCTGAATGAATATCCCATTCCCAGCTCCCAATATGGCCTATTTTTTGGGCTTCCATTAACTGCCAGTGACTTTTTATCAGTTGTTCTTCAGCATTTTTACGTTTTTGTTGTTCTTTAACCTCTTCTATGGCCCTTTTAATTGCTGGAACAATTTTAGAAAGATTACTTTTTAGAACATAGTCTGTTGCACCGTTTTTAAGAGCATCTACTGCAAATTCTTCCCCAATAGTTCCACTGACAAATATAAATGGTACTTCTGGACAATTCTCCTTGGCAATTTCCATAGCCGAAATACCATCAAAGTGAGGTAGCGAATGATCAGCTAAAATTAAATCAGGTTTAAATTCATTTATTTCTCTTAAAAAATCTTCTTCAAGTTCTACTGTTCTTGAATTAAAATCAATACCTGATTTTTTTATTTCACGCTCCATTAACTCCACATCAAATGGAACATCCTCCAGTATCAATATATTATAAGTTTTCATGGTCTCAGATTAATTTTATTCTTATTAAAAAGACTATATGAATCGATAAATCTGTTCTTAACAGATGAAGATAATATGTATCATCTGCTTATCTCTATTTATTTTATTAAATTAGTATTGATTTACTAATTAATTCTAAATAATCCATAGTTTAATAGTCCATATTAGCTTATTAAAATTTAATTAAATAATTAATTTTAATGAAGTTAATCTAATTATTTTTAACTTTTAATTAAGTTATTTAAATAATTATATATTGAATTTTAAAAAAATGTTATTAATAAATAACATTCCAGAATGAATTATTATTTAATTGTGGAATAACATAAACATTATAACTAATCCAATTAACTATCCAATTTAACTAATTAATTAATGATTTATTTTCAGACATTTAAAAATTAATGAAGGAGTTATTTTGAAAAAATATCAAACCCCTAATTTAGTAGTCAGTAAATGTATAGAATTTGAATCTTGCCGTTATAATGGACTTATAATTGCCAGCCCACTTATTAAGAAATTAAAAGATTACGTTAATTTTATCCCCGTTTGTCCAGAAGTAGAAATAGGTTTAGGAATACCCAGAGACCCCATTCGATTGGTAGAAATAGATGGAGAAATAAATCTCATACAACCTTCCAAGGACCTTAATTTAACCCAAAGTATGGAAGAATTTTCCAGCTCTTTTTTAAGCTCATTGACAGATATAGATGGTTTTATTTTAAAAAATAAGTCTCCTTCATGCGGTGTAAAGGCAGTTAGAGTCTATCCACATCCAGAAAATTCTCGGCCAAAAACAGATGGCATAGGACTTTTTGCAAATTCTGTTTTTAATGAATTTCCATATACTCCTGTAGAGGATGAAGGGCGTTTAAGAAATTTACAAATAAGAGAAGATTTTTTAACCGCGATTTACACTTTATCTGACTTCAGAAATATGAAAAAAAGTCAAAAAGTTTCTGAATTAATTGATTTCCATAGCCAAAATAAGTTTTTGCTAATGGCCTATAATCAAAATATAATGAGAGAAATGGGAAAAATTCTTGGTGAACAGAAAAATTATTCTAATGATGATTTATTCTCCAAATACAACAATATGTTAGGTAAAACCCTTAAAAAACCTCCCGAAATTCCTTCAAATATTAATGTACTGCTGCATGTTTTTGGATACGTCTCAGATAAACTTAATAATGAAGAAAAAGCATTTTTCTTAGATTCCCTGGAAAAATACCGACATGGAATAATGCCATTATTAGTATGTCTTAATTTGTTAAAATCTTGGATAATTAGATTTGAGCAGGATTATTTAACTCATCAGACCTTTTTTCAACCATATCCTCCAGAATTAATGCCGGTTACAACAATAGAACGATGATACGTGAAAATAAATAAATAAATATTCCAGAATATCAAGCCTGAAAAAAACTTGAATTTAATATTACTTCTAATAACTAAAAAAGGTTAAATCTTGATTCATAAAGAAAGAATAGAATATTTGAATTCAAAAACTATTCAAAAAGGAGATTATATTCTTTACTGGATACAAGCATCTCCTAGAAGTCATTACAATCATGCATTAGAATATGCAATTGAAAAAGCTAATGAATTAAAAAAACCACTTGTCACTTATTTTGGAATTAGCAAAGATTTTCCTAATGCAAATTATAGGCATTATTATTTTTTAATTCAAGGGTTGAAAGAAACTGCTTTATCTTTAAAAAAACGGAACATTCATATGGTCCTATTGCAAGAAAATCCCGCGAAGGGTGCTATTGAACTATCAAAAAATGCGGTATTGACCATTACCGATAGGGGTTACTTAAAAATTCAAAGAGAATGGCGAGAAAAAGTGGCTTCTGCCATTGAATGTCCTTTGATTCAAGTAGAGACTAATGTAATAGTTCCTGTTCAAACAGCGTCACCCAAGGAAGAATATTCTGCAGGAACAATCCGAAAAAAGATTCAACGAGAATTAGATTATTTTATGGTCCCAGTACAAGAAAGATCGCTTGAAAAAAATTCTTTGGATTTTGATTTAAAAACTAATTCAAAATTAGATTCCAAAAAATTCGACCTTGAAAACTTGAAAAAATCTGTTAAAAAATTGGAATTAAAAGATAATGTTGGTCCAAGCATTTTCCAAGGCGGTACGAAAAACGCATTGCAGATATTCCATTCTTTTATAGAAAATAAACTCGATAAATTTGAAGACTTGAGAAATGACCCTTCAGAGGATTATCTTTCAAATATGAGTCCTTATCTTCATTTTGGCCAAATTTCACCATTATATTTAGCATTGGAAGTTTCTAAAATAGAAAGTCCTGGGAAAGATTCATTTCTGGAAGAATTAATAATAAGAAGAGAATTGAGCATGAATTTGGCCCATTACAATGATAATTACGATAGATTTGATTGTTTGCCCAATTGGGCCAAGAAAACCTTGCTGGAACATCAAAATGATATTCGAGAGTATAGTTACACTTTAGAAGAACTTGAAACCGCTAAAACACATGATCCTTACTGGAATGCTGCTCAAAGAGAGATGGTGATTACTGGAAAAATGCACGGCTATATGAGGATGTACTGGGGTAAAAAAATTTTAGAATGGACTAATGATCCTAGAAATGCATATGATATCGCAGTATATCTAAATGACAAATATGAAATTGATGGAAGAGATCCTAATGGATATACTGGTGTTGCATGGTGTTTTGGAAAACATGATAGGGCCTGGAAGGAAAGAGAAATATTTGGAAAGGTTCGTTATATGAATGCCAATGGATTAAAAAGAAAGTTCAAAATAGAAAAATATGTAGATCGCATTAATCAATTAGAACAAAATTAGAAAATATCTGCTCCAATTAATATCCCAATATTTATTATTTTTAATTATTTTATCTAATTCAGTTTATTTATTCCGGCTTATTTTTAGTTTTTTAAATTATTATTATTATTATTATTATTATACAAGTAAGTTCTAAAATCTAATAATAGAATTCTAATTTATTACATTCATAATACTACAGAATATCAGAATTATTATCAATGGATATATTTTAAAATAAAGTTTTTATAACACGGTCACCTAATTAATTAAGGAAGTATATTCTTCCTATTTCTAAATTACTAATGAATTTGATAAAAATTTTGGAAAAATTATTAGCTAATTAAATGAATTGAATAAGCAGCATCCAAAATATTGGAGGATTTGAATTGAACGTAACATTAAATAATTATTATAAAAAACGTTTTGACTTTTTTAAATGGAGGAGTCATCAGTCATTGGTTTACAAAGCAGTTATGGCATTTTTCATGGCTTGCATAACTGGAATGATGGCTCAAATAATAATTCCATTGCCCTGGACTCCAGTACCAATAACCGCCCAAACATTCGCAGTTTTAATAGCTGGAATAGTCCTAGGAAGATACTGGGGAGGATTAAGTCAGGTTATGTATATTGGTATAGGAATATTAGGCGTTCCCTGGTTTGCCGGAATGACTGGAGGATATGAAATTGCTTTAGGTGCCACCGGAGGTTATTTGATTGGATTTGTATTAGCTTCCCTTTTCTTAGGCCATTTTGCAGATAAATACATCAGAGCAAGAAGTTTCACTACTATGTTCGGACTCATGATCTTTGCCAGCTTCGTTTTAATTTACGTGCCGGGACTAATTGGTCTGGGGCTATGGATTTCTACAACTACCGGAAGTTTCCCTGGAATCTGGCAGTTACTGGCCATGGGATTAATTCCATTTGTTATTGGGGATTTAATAAAAGTTGCTGGAGCTTCTGCATTTACCAAAGTTATAATGCCTAAAGAACCCTTTGAGGGAGAAGTAGATATTGAACAGTCAAAAAATTGGAGAGTATTCTGATACCATTCGTATCAGAGCACATCATCTCCTCTGCATCCAGGGATTTCAGGGAAAAGGTTACAGTGCAGATTTTATAAATAATATGAATCAAATCATATATTTTTTAAATGAAGGCCTACTTGATGTCATATCTAAAAAAATAAAAGTTATTAATCATGGCGATGACATCTGCACCCACTGTCCACACCTAGAGAAAACTCACTTAGAGAAAAATATTTGCTCACAATTCCCTGAATCTGAAAAAAGAATTAAAGAAATGGATGATTTGACTATAAATTTGTTAAAGCTAGAATGTGGTCAAGAATACATTTATAAAGATATTCTCAGAACAATAAACGAGATTATTAGTTTTTCTCAAATAAAAAATATTTGTGGCCATTGCTCTTGGAATAAAGACTGCTTATTTTATTTAAAATTTATTTAAAATTGAAATAATTTTTTTTGAATTTCACTTATTGGTTTTTTACGGATTTTTAGGATTATAGAAATTATAGTTTTAAAGATATTTACAAAATATCTATTTTATCTTATTAAATTCAAGATTATTTTAATTTAGAATTCATTTAAAAATATTATATAAATAATAAATGAATAGCTAATTAAATAATAATCTTATTAACATTTAGTTTAGAGTAAATATTTAAATTGCGATTTCATGAGAAATTAATTATCACAATCAACAAAAATCAAAGGGGAAATAAAAAAATGCTTTATCGGAAATTAGGTAAAACAAATGAAAATGTGTCCATCTTAGGAATGGGAGCCATGCGCTTACCTGTTAAAAATGATGATTATGGTAATATTGATGAGAAAAAATCATCAGAAATGCTAAAATATGCTTTAAATAATGGAATAAACTACATTGACACAGCATATCCCTATCACAATGGGGAAAGTGAAAAGTTCCTGGGAGATTTCTTTGAAAAATATCCTCAGTACCTTGCAGATACATTTATTGCCTCAAAAATGCCTAGCTGGTTAATTGAAAATCAAAAGGATATGGAATACTATTTGAATCAGCAGCTTGAATCTTTGAAGAGGGAAAAACTAGATTTTTATCTTTTACATTCTTTAAAACCAGATTACTGGGAAAATTTGATTAATAACAATGTTTTTGAATTCTTAGATAATGCAAAAGAAGAAGGAAAGATTAATTACACTGGATTTTCATTCCATGGCGAAATAGATCTATTTTTCGAAGTTATTGATTCTTATGACTGGGATATTTGTCAAATTCAACTTAATTTCATGGATGAACATTATCAAGCTGGAGTTGAAGGCCTTAAATATGCTAAAAATCAGAATATAGGGACCGTTATAATGGAACCTCTACGTGGAGGCTGTTTAACTCAAAAAATTCCAGACGAAGTACAGGAAATTTGGGATCTGGCCGATGAACCTAAAGTTCCTGCAGAATGGGCCTTGAAATATCTCTGGGACTATGAAGAGGTAGACATAGTATTGAGTGGAATGTCCACCTTAGAACAAGTTAAAGAGAATATTGTTTTTGCTGAGCAGGGCATAGCAAATTCTTTCACTAAAAATGACAAAGAAATCATGAAAGAAGTTAGAATGAGCTATCGTGAAAAAATAGAAGTAGACTGCACTTCCTGTGGATATTGTATGCCTTGCCCAGAAGGAATAAATATTCCTAAAAATTTTGATATTTTGAACAATGCCTATATGTTCAATGATCCCCAGGCCCTTCAAATGCAGTATATGTCCCTTTTAACTGAAAGAGAAAGAGCTTCTGCGTGTAATTTGTGTGGAGAATGTCAGAAAATGTGTCCTCAAATGATTCCCATTGTTGAAAAACTAAAAGAAGTTAGGGGAACTTTTGAAAAGGAGAATTGAATTCAATTTATTTTAATTTTTATTTTTTAGTATTGAATAATAATTTAAAATTAATTTCGAGTATATGATAAATAATGTTTTTATTTTAAAATTTAAAACTAAAATTTAGAAAACATTAACAAATAACTTATAAATCAAATATGCTATATACAATAGTCTAATAGTTAAACTTTACAAAAACTTAGAGGCGATAACGTGGATATACAAATCTTTCCATACCGAATTTTAAGTGCTGATACTACTGAAAATTTATTAAGAGAACTAAATGAAATTGAAGGCATCCATAGAATGGTTTTGCAAGGAGAGCGCCTACCTGAATCAGAAATAGGCCATCCAGATCGTAGAGTAATCATCGTTAAAGGTGAAGAAATAGATTTACAAGTTAAAACCGGCCGAATATTGATGGAAATATCTGATGAAGCTGTTATTGAGAAAGTAAAAGAAGTTAGTGAACCTCATCTCCCTTTTGGTTTTGACATCTATGCTGGAACTTTTATAAGAAAAGAAAAAACCGTTAGTGATAACCTGAAATATGGTGAAAAGCTAGATGAAATTCCAGACGAAATGGTTGGTTTAACTGATCAAACAGCACATTTGAGTAAACGAGCTACAATTTTAAGGAGTAAAAAAGAATCTTAAAATAAATTATTAATTTTTTTCTTTTATTTTTATGGCTCGACTATTAAATAATTATTTTTGATAATAGTTTAAGTTGATTTGTTGGAGCCCTAGGATGGAATATTAATGCTAGGCCGTTTAAAATATTCAATAAAAATAGGTTTATTGCTTGCTATTTTAGGTGGATTAGTTTTTTTTATTTGGGGAATGATCGGCAACAAACTTTTGTTTTCTGCAGTTTTAAACTCGTCATTAATGGCCCTTCTCACTTTTGGAATAATTGGTTTTATATTGGGACTATTGGTTTATGGCCTGGAACCATGAATGGGATTTTAATTTTAAGGATTTACTTTTAATTGATTTAAAACATAGAATTTTTTAGTCAATATTAAAAGCAATGTTATTTTTAAGTAATTTCTAAAATAATCCAGAAAAAAAGCATATTCGTTATAGGACAGTTTAACGAACATTTTATTTTATTATTAAAATACTTTAAGTCCTCAGACCATAATTAAATTTTTTTAAAAATATATATTAATCATGTAAAATTCTAAAAAAAGCTAAAAAATCCCCCAAGCATCTTTTAGATATTTTAAATAAAAATATAATACCTGATAGTGCAGCATTAAGCAAACAAATCTGAAAACTTTACTGCATGCCTCTGTCAAAAATTACTTATGATTATTAGAACAGATTATTAATATTAAATGGGAGTATTAATTGGGAGCCATTATATGACTGCAAATACTAAAATAAACCGTTTTTTGGAAATAATGCGTTGGGCCGGTGTAGCATTGGGGATATTTTTCGCATTTTATTTAGGCAATAATAATCCTCAGTTACAGTTTTCTATTTTTGCAATTTTAAGCACAGTATTTTTAGCAGGTTTCACTGCAATAGAAGGTATTTTCTTTAGAGAAGGTGCTGGAGAAGTAGCTGGTTATGGTGATCAAGGTGAAGCATGGCGCAGACAGTCCAGAATGCACTTTGTGGCTATTACAATCACTATGATATTTGCTTGGTTTTTAAACTGGGGTTTCTATGCTTATCTTGGAATTTACATGGTTTTACTAGTATTTTTCACTTTCAGTTCAGTTAACCATTTTTATACTGGTTTGAAAGAGAAATTCGTAATTAACACCCTTTTAAGGCCAATATTAACCATTTTACTCTGGGTAATGACCATTTACCTTTTATTACCTGCATTAAAGTAGTTTTATTATAAATTAACCAAGAGCAAATAAAAATAACGAATCTGTGAAAAAAACTTAAAAATTCCCTATCAGATATTAGAAACAATATTTGAACTTTTTTTATAATTTATTTTTGAGATAGTTATGATAAGGAGTCTAATGATTCCCATATATCTAACAGATAATCTGCAAGAGAGGTTAAAAAAATAATATATCCTATGAAGAGACATCCTCTAAAAAAAGCAGAAGAAAGGTATTTTAGTTAATAAAACTAATTCCAATAATAATTAGTTTAAATCTTATTTTAAGAATTATACGTTCAAATGTTAATTTAAAACAGTTATATTATGAGCAGATAAAGATCGTTCCAATAAAGATTAATAATGACCTTATTTATTCTAATTATTAATCTATTCAAATCAAAGAGGACATTAATTGCAAGAAAAAAGTCATTGTGTCACAACTTTCTCATCAAGGATATCAGAAATTCCGCCTCAAATTCACGGTGATGGGGCCACATTAAAAGAGTTTTTAGATATAATTGGAGAAGAAGGTCAATTATTCACATGCATCATTTTAACAGGGCCTTTTTTACTACCAGTATCAATTCCAGGAAGTAGTATTCCCTTTGGCCTGGCCATATTCGTAATCTGTGTGAGTATCATTCTTAACAAGCATATGCTACTTCCCACCAGAATTATGAACTATAGAATATCTAAAAACAATCTGGAAAAGATTTTAAATGGAATTATAACGATTATGGGCCGTATAGAGAAATTTATAAATCCTCGGTTCACAAGAGTATGCAGTGGATCTAGAACAGACAAATTCAATGCAGCTATTATTGGATTTTGCTCGCTTTTATTAACCTTGCCTCTCCCAGTGCCCCTTACTGACTTTTTACCAGCATATAGCATATTATTTCTGGCTTTGGGTTCTTTAGAATGTGATGGATATTTAATATTGGTCGGATACATTCTTGCAGTAGTTACTACTCTATATTTTACATTTACCGCAGTTTTAGGGTGGGATGTAATTGTTTCTATTTTTTCATTTATCACAGGATAAACAATAAATAAAATTATAAAATAAATTCAAATTAGTTTATTTGAATTATAATAAAAAAAATTAATAAAAAGTTAGAGTAAATCACTAATCATTATAATTTAAATATTTATATGATGCCCATTATTAAAACAATGGCTGCTACAACAGCACAAAAAATAGCCGCCAGATAATTTGGTCTTTTTGCACCTTCTGGAAGTTTTTTTGTCATTATTAAAAGAAGAATTGCTATTATAACTAGTATAATGCCACTAATAATCAGAAATATGCTCATTTTTGTCCTCCATGATTAATTATACTTATTATATTTAAAAACTTGATTAAAATATTATATTAATTGAATTAATCCTATAAAAAATCTATTGAGTAGTTAATCAATGCTGTTTTTAGGATTTTTTTATAATAAAATTTCGCAAAAAATGATAATAACACATTATACTCTAAATTAAAATATATAATCTCTTAAAATCTATAAATAAATAATTTTTTGCCTTTATAAACTAAATTAAAGTGTTTAGATAATTAAAATGAATATTACCCAAACAAACAATTTTATTCATAAATCATAACCGATAAGTATAAATAGGAAGTCCGTTAAACATTGAGATTGCCCTATTTAAGGGGCAGTTTTTAGCAAAAACCCGTATAGTCCCGTGGGGTAGTGGTAATCCTGCTGGTCTTTGGAACCGGCGACGGCGGTTCGACTCCGCTCGGGACTATCTATATTTTAATTTAATTATATTCTCATTTTTAATTGAAATTATTTTTAAAATCCAATTTATCTAATTTTATTAATAAGATTCCATAAATAAAAATTATAACAATTATTAAATTTTTTTTATATGACTATTAAAAAAAATATTAGAAATTCTAAAGTAAATTCTAAAATTATAATCTTATAGTCAATATATTATATCCAAATTCTAAATAGAGTAATAAATAAAACGATAAAGTTTATTTAAAGATATTAAAAGTTTCTAAGGTTATTTATATGGAAAAATTACTCATTGTTGGAGTTAATACCCGCCCTCTGGCCCAGTCTGCCTATGAGTTAGGATACGAGATATATTCTGCCAGCTACTTTTGCACCTCAGATTTTAATTCCTACCATCATAAAAAGTGCATCTTGAAAGAAAACCCTCATTATTCTTGTGGTTATTTTCAAGAATCATATAGGCCACCCGAACTTAGAGAATTATGTTCCGAGTGGATATATGAAATTGACTACATCATACCATATACTGGAATTTCACCTCAAAACTTCCCTTCATCTAAAGTTCTCGGGAATAAAAATGTGGAAAATATTGAAAATAAATACCAGTTATATAAAAAAATTAGGAAACATTTTAATTTGCCAGAAACATTTTTATTATCATCATTAGAAGAAGCTTGGGAAATAAAAAATCAAAACCCTGAAAAAGAGTATCTAATTAAACCAGTTTATGGTTCCGGAGGTTATGGTATATCCCATCTTAATTCGTTTAGGCCATATACTGTTTCAGAGGATCCTGAGTCGCCAGATAATAGAAATTATGGAAATAATAGAGATAAAAATAATTATTTAAATAGCATCATAAAAGAAAAATTCATTTTGCAAGAATATATTTCTGGTATTGAAGTTAGCTCTTCAGTCATATCTACCAAAAAAGAAGCATTATCCATAATCAGTAGTTCACAGATAATTAATTCTGACCATTCATCAGAAAATAAATTTATTTATAGTGGGAATATAACTCCCTATCCCGGAGATGACCTACAAATAAAAGAAATTGGGCAGGAAGTAGTGAAATATCTTAAATTAATTGGATCCAATGGCGTGGATATGATAATTAATAATGGGGAAATTTATATTATAGAAGTAAATTCTCGGTTTCAGGGAACTTTCGAGTGTGCAGAATCATCTTTAGACATTAATTTAATAGATGCACATATAAAAGCGTGCCAGGGAGAGTTAATAAAAGCTCCTGAAGTAGAAAAATATTCTGTTAAAGAGATTATTTACGCCCCAGAAAAATCATTAGTTGGTAAGATAAATATTCCTGGCGTTTATGATATTCCTAAAGAACATACTATTATCGAAAAAGGAGAACCAATTGTAACTATTCTCCAAACTGGAGAAACATATAACGAGGCCCTTAATAACGTTAATTACCTTCGAAATAAAGTTAAAGAAAATATTTATTCGATTAAAAATATTTAAAAATTTAAAATAAATATTAAATAAATAAAAGAATATTCCTACATTATACCTAAAAGTCTTAAAATAAGAACAAACACACCAATAACCATTAAAAATGTTACTACAATCCTTGCAACTACTATAAAAAGGAAATATTTTGCGCTTTTGTCTGGGTCCTTAAGATATTCTTTTATGGGATCTTTACTCACATTTATCAGCTCATTAAATAAAATTAAAAAAAACAAAATTTAATTTTTATTAAAATGTTTAATAATCCAATATCCTATTTTTATGACGGTCATTCATTTTAGAAAAATTTCTCAGGCTAACTCTTTCAAACTATCTATTGAATTATAATTGATTGTATTTAAACATTTTTTTCAAAAAACTAAAAATGTTTATTTTATAAATTATTTTTGAAAAATAATTAACGGAATAGAAACATGTATTGAGAATAGGAGAAAATTTTTTCTTTAATACCCTAATCTCAGGCCGATGAATGAGAATTTCATTAGATTCTTTATCATTTTCTATAATATACTGACAATTTTAGTTTCCAATTTTCCAGAAATTCTGGCACCAGATGTCATGGATTCTATGTCAATATAAAATAAGTAATTTTAATTTCAAATAGTCTTCAGATGAATTAAATTAGATAAATCCTTCAATTCTGACCTTTTAAACCTATGGCGACTAACAATCAGCCACAAGCACATGAGGCCGTTCGTCATGAATTATATCATTTAGATTCCTTCTTTGACGAGGAATATGCCAATTTAAGCTAAAAATTTGTTTTTTAAATAATCTATCTGATTTATCAAAATCCGGCTCATGAATTAAAATTATGAACTAATTATTAATTAATTTTATATGTATTAGTGTCCAAATTTTTATGCAGGGAAAGTACTGGATAAAAATACAATATCTATCCTGTAAAAAAATAAATAAATTAATTCAAAAAAGATCAAAAAATGAATTAAATTTATTTTAAACCCTATTTAATAAATGAATAACGGCACGATTTTATTTTAAAGATCTTAAATCGTCAATTAAAACAAATTAATATTATTGGGGAAATATCGTATGGATATTAATGATTATAATAAAATTATAGTCGATCTGATTGACTTCGAGATAGAAATGTCTTCTATTGCAGAATCTAGAAAAACTATTTTAAAGCTTCAAGAAAAGCGAGAAATTTTAATAAATATGAAAGAGCAAATCCGAGGAGATATACGTTCTACAGAAGTTCAATATTTAAGTATGCGAACTAGTATTCGAGAAGAATTTTCTATAGAAAATGTAGATAATTCCAGAAAAAGGAAATTGTTAAAAGGAAATAAGTCGCCGGCTACCATGCGGGCCAAAGCCATGAAAAAGCTTGAAGCTAAAAAAAAGGGTAAGATTGAAAGTTATAATGATATAAAAATAACTATTGATGATCTATTAGAACAGGTAGACGCCGTAATGATAGAAGTTTATGGATCCATGAAATCATTTTTAGGTAATAGTTACTAAAAATTCATTTTCCAGAAAATTAATGCTATTTTTTTATAGTATTTTTATAATAAAAATTTTAATATTTAATATATATTTTTATTTTGTTTTTATTTTAGTAATTAAAGTTCAAATCAAATTAGTTCAAATCACCAAATAAATAGCAATTTCCTAATTTTCAATATTATAATTTAATTAATTAATATAAAAAAATAAGTCAAAACAGCAGATTAATTTAAAAAAAATAGAATAAAAAATAGGAGATTTGGAGATTAAATAGATGAGTGGGTTAATTCCACAGGTAAAAGAATAATTACTCCTAAAAGATCATTCTTTTTTATAGATCCATCTACAGCTGCTACAAACATAGCATGATCAACATGTCTATCTAGACTTATTGGTAAAGGAGTTTCTTCACCAACAGCAATGGTATGGCCTTGTCTGTTTGATGCATAGGCTGAAATAAAGAAAATGTAATTGGCTGGAATACTGATATCTTTAATTTTAACAGGTATTGATTCACCTGATTTAAAATCAACTTCTTCATCTGCAACAACTGCTCGGAGATTGCCCGAAATTGTTCCAATTTTAAAGTCCACCAGTTCATCCTCATATTCTTTAATGTCCTTTTTAACCGCACCTAAACGGGTTAGTATTCGAACCATTACTCCATCTCCATGGATTTTTTAATCATTTTCAATCGCACGAAGTTTTCCCTTTCCATCTCTTCAAGCCTCATTTCAATATATTTGACCGTGTTTTCAAGGCGTGGAATAATAATATGTTCCAACGCATTTACACGACGTTTTGTAGACTCGATTTCACCGGCCAGAAGAATAATAGTTTTTTCTATTTCTCCCAGTTCGATGATGAGGGCAATGGACTCTTCGAACTTTTTAGCAGCTTCATCCAGTTTAACTGAAGTGTCCACAAAGCCGTAGCCTCTTTCCACAACAGTTCTCTCTGGAGAAGTGCTAGACTCAACTACAGGAACTACTACACCCATAATACTCCTGGAATCAATATCAACATTTACAGATTCTTTTACAGATAAAGCTGCTTTTTTGACTGCTAAATCACCCATAATAACTTGGGCTGCAGTTAAATCTTCAAAAGCCTCTTTCAGCTTTTCCTCCACATTTTCACGGGACCCTTTTACCCTTTCTAAAATGTTAAAGAACTCCATAATAAGGGCATTTCGCTTTTCTTTTAAAAGACTGTATCCTTTAACAGCGAGTTTTTCCCTATCTTTAAGCTTCAAGAGCTCCATACGGGTGGGGTTGATCCCTTCAATCATTTCTTGTGCCATTTTATCCCTCTAAAAAAATAGTAAAGGGGTTATTCATTGTCAGGAAGGTATTTAGGTATGTGTTCTTCCCGAACCCTTTTAAGTTCTGCACGAGGCAATAAGCTTAGAAGCGCCCATCCTAAATCAAGAGTTTCTTGAATAGAACGGTCTTCATCCCTGGTCTGAGTAATGAATTGTTTCTCAAATTCATCAGCAAATCTCAAGAACTTTTGATCTCTTTCAGTTCAAGCTTCTTCACCAACTACTGCCATTAAATCTCTTAAATCACGGCCTTCTGCATAAGCAGAGTAAAGCGGGTCAGAAACACCACTGTGATCTTCACGAGTTTGACCTTCACCTATTCCCCCACTCATTAATCGAGATAGGGATGGAAGTACATCAACTGGAGGGTAGATACCTTTACGGTGAAGTTCTCTGCTTAGCACAATCTGTCCTTCAGTAATATAACCAGTTAAATCCGGAATAGGGTGAGTAATATCATCCTGAGGCATTACCAAAATAGGCATCTGAGTAATGGAACCTTCTTTACCACCAATTCTGCCTGCACGTTCGTACAAACTGGATAAATCAGTGTACATGTAACCAGGGTAACCTCTTCTTCCAGGTACTTCTTCACGAGCAGCTGAAATTTCCCGTAGAGCTTCACAATAATTGGTTAAATCAGTTAAAATAACCAGTACGTGCATATCATGTTCAAATGCAAGATATTCCGCAGTAGTTAAAGCCATACGAGGAGTAATAATCCTTTCAATAGCAGGATCGTCTGCTAAGTTCATGAAAACAGTTACTCTTTCTAGTGCACCGGTTTGTTCGAAATCCCTCATGAAGTAGTTTGCTTCTTCGTGAGTAATACCCATTGCTGCGAATATTACAGCGAAATCACTGCCTTCAGCATCTTTGGCCAGTACCTTAGCTTGCCTGGCGATTTGAGCTGCCAATTCATTGTGAGGTAAACCTGATCCAGAGAAGATAGGTAATTTTTGTCCTCTTACCAGAGTGTTCATTCCATCAATAGTAGATATACCCGTTTCAATAAATTCTGCAGGGAATTCCCTGGCAGAAGGGTTCATGGGACTACCATTGATATCCAGTTCTTTTTCAGGTATGATCTCTGGTCCGCCGTCAATTGGTTTACCAGTACCATTAAAGATACGACCCATCATATCTAGGGAAACTCCGATTTTAGCAGTTTCACCGGTGAATCTGATTTTTGTAGTAGAAGTGTTTAGATCACTGGTACCTTCGAAAACCTGTACAACAGCCAGATCTTCTCTTACTTCGAGAACTTGTCCTCTTCGGTGTTCACCATTGGGTGTTTCGATTTCCACAATTTCACTGTAAGCTACACCTTCAACACCTTCAACAATCATTAAAGGACCGGCTACTTCAGTAACTGTGGTGTATTCCCTTGTTTTAATGTTTACGTTCATTTTTACACCTCAGCACATTGTTTGACAATTTTTTCCTGGATTTCCTTTACTGCAGTTTCAAATTCATCTTCAGCAATGAATTTCATACGGCCGATATCTTCTTTAACCGGAATGTTAATGATGTCTGCAGAAGGAGCTCCTCTTTCCAGGGCAGCGGTTGCTTGATCTTGGAACATAACAATAGTTTTGAGCATTTGATATTGTTTAGCAGGAGAACAGTAAGTATCCACTTCGTGGTATGCATTCTGTTGTAGGAAGTCCTCCCTAATCATACGGCTGGTTTCTAAAGTAATTCTTTCCCGGTCAGGTAAAGCATCTGGTCCTACCAGTTGCACAATTTCCTGAAGTTCAGATTCTTTCTGGAGGAGGATCATAGCTTGATCTCTGGTTGCTCTCCATTCATCACCTACATTACCAGCCCACCAACCTTGTACACTGTCCACATATAGTGAGTAACTTTGTAACCAGTCAATGGAAGGGAAGTGACGTTTATCTGCTAGAGATGCATCTAATGCCCAAAATACTTTACAGATACGTAGGGTGTTTTGAGTAACTGGTTCAGACAAATCCCCACCAGGAGGTGATACTGCACCAACTACAGAAACAGATGAAGTTTTATCTTCAGTTCCCACAGTAGTTACCCGTCCAGCTCGCTCGTAGAATTGAGCTAATCTGGAAGCGAGGTATGCTGGATATCCTTCTTCACCAGGCATTTCTTCTAGCCTTCCGGAAATTTCCCGCATAGCTTCTGCCCATCGCGATGTTGAATCAGCCATTAGAGCTACATCGTAACCTTGATCACGGAAGTATTCTGCAATAGTGATTCCAGTATATACACATGCTTCCCTTGCAGCCACAGGCATGTTAGACGTGTTAGCGATTAGAACCGTTCGGTCCATGAGTGGTTTACCAGTTTTTGGATCTTCCAGTTTTGGGAACTCTTTAAGTACCTCAGTCATCTCATTACCACGTTCACCGCATCCTACATAAACAACTATGTCTGCGTCAGCCCATTTAGCTAGTTGCTGTTGAGTAACAGTTTTACCTGATCCGAAAGGACCTGGTATAGCGGCTGTTCCTCCCTTAGCAACAGGGAAAAAGGTATCTTGTGCTCTTTGACCGGTTACCAGAGGTATATCTGGGTCAAGTTTGGCTTTGTATGGTCTTCCTTTCCTTACAGGCCATTTTTGCATCATTTGAACTTTTTCAGTTCCTTTAGAGGTTTCAACTTCAGCAATATCATCTACTACTGTGTATACACCTTCAGCAACAATACTTTTTAAAGTTCCTTCCATGGTTGGAGGGACTAAAATCTTTTGAAGAACTGCAGATGTTTCTTGGACTTCTCCGAGGACATCTCCACCTAAAACTTTTTGACCTGCTTTAGCTACTGGTTTAAAAGTCCATTTTTTGTCCTTTGGAAGGGATGGTACATCTACTCCTCTTTCGATATAATCTCCAGATATTGCCTTAATAGTTTCCAGAGGTCTTTGGATACCATCAAAAATAGATCCAATAATACCTGGACCTAATTCCACAGATAAAGGCCCTCCAGTACTTTCCACCATTTCACCAGGCTTTAGTCCGGCAGTTTCTTCGTAAACCTGAATGGTTGCAGTATCTCCTTCAAGCTCAATGATTTCTCCAATAAGCTTGTCGTTACCCACTTTAACCATTTCATACATTTGGGTTCCTCTCATCCCGTCTGCGACGATAACAGGACCCGCGATTTTAATAATTTTTCCTTCAGTAATCATTTTACCATCTCAACCCCAATAACTCGTTTAATTAGATCTCCCATCGGGTCGACAGCCCTATCAGACGGGCCAGATTTGTCTGGAATTTCTATTATCATGGGTAATGTATTTGATTTAGTGAATCTATCAATGAAATCTCTAATTTCATCACCAATTTTTTCAGTTATTATGATTATGGAAACATCTTTTTCTTTTATGATGTTACCCAAAGTTTCTTCTGCTTCCTGTGACGTTTCAACCACATGACCTTCCTTAATGCCTCCTAATTTGAAGCCAGTCACAGTGTCCACATCAGCAACTACAGCAATGGATGAATTCACACTAACATCTCCTTAATCCTAGCAGCAGGGAAATTTACTTCCCGTTTACCACGAGCAATAACTTTTAAATTCCTTATTTCATTCTCTTTTCGATTTAAGAAACCAATCATAGGTCCTGCTCCAAATGGCTTTTTAACTGCGAAGTTTCTGGCCATTTTAGTTAGATAAATATCTAAATCTTTTTCAAATGAAGCAGCTGAACCAGTTTTATTATATCCATTTAAAGCCTCAGATAGTATTGGTGCATAGTCAGTACCTTCCATGGCACTAACCACTGCACTAACATCTTCAGCTTCCATTAAATCCTTGAGTTTCCAATCCCGTATTTGGTAACCATTAGAAATCATATAAGGACTGATATCATCATATTTTAAACCATCAACTTTTGCTCTGAGGATAATCTTTAGATTAGTTATATCCACTTGAGAACCAACATAGGTGTGAACTAAACTGCCGTTATCATCAGCAGGATTGGCAGATGCTCTTAAAAGATTTTCCAAATAATATTTATCCAAAGCAGCCTCTAATGGAAGAACCATTTGGGTGTTCTGGTATGCTGGAAGTGCATCTTCTAAAATTTTAGCATAATCAGTGCCTTCTAAAGCTGTTATAATATCAGTTACAGAATTTACTTCTGATAATTGTCCTAAATCGTTTTTAAGGTCTCCGAAAGGTATTAATAATTCCATAGTCTTTTCAGAGTTTAAACCTACTTCTTTAGCAGTTATTACACTTTTAATGTTCCTAATATCCCATTTCTTCAGTAATGCTCGGAATACACCCTTTATATCACCAGGTGCAATTCGAGCCACTAAATCATAAGTGTCTGCCAGTTGAGTATCCAGTGCTTTTTCCAAAGGATATTTATCCACATATTGTGCATACTCTGGGAAACCCCGAAGATAATTCTGGACTTCATCCAGGTTATCAGATTCCAGGATTTCAGAGAGTTGTTTTTCTGAGAATAATCGTCCAACTCTGGCTCTAACTCTAGCATTGGGATAAGCATATGGAAACAAATCCAGGAGCGGCCTAATGGTAGCTATTACAACAATAGCACCAATTATTGCCCCGCCCAGAAGTAATACTGCTATAAAAGCTTCTACAGAGGGGAAACCTAGTGCAGTTACAATTGCAGTTATGCTTTCAGCCATGCATTATCTCCCCTATTAATTGAATAGAACTTTAGCAACCTCTGAACGTAGAGATTTCTTAAACCTTGACATTCTAGACTCTATAGTGTTATTAACCTCAATTTCTCCATTTTTGGTTTTAACAACAGCCCCACCAATAGTATTTATGTTCTCTCCAATTTCCAGAGTGGTTTTAATACCAGTTTGAGCTTCAACGTCCTTTGCAATAGTGTCAATTGAGTCCTTTATTTTTTCTACATCATCATCTTTTAGATGAACAATCACTTCTCCGCCACCAACTTCTAAAGTTGCTTCTTTGACGATTTCCACCAGTGATTTTTTATATTCATCAGAAGAGGAAGATGCGATCTTAGTAAGATCTTCTTCAGCCTTTTTAAAGGCATCTTCAATTACTTCTTCTCTAGCCTCCAATTCTGCCCGACGAGCATTCATTTTTGCTTCTGAGATTAATTGCTGATATTTCATATTGGACTGCTTATTAGCTTCGTCCAATATTTTCTCCTTTTCTGCCTGGGCCTTTTTTTGGCCTTCTTCTAGAATCAAATCAGATTCTTTCTGGGCGTCCTGAATAAAAACATCAGCTTTACTCTGAGCGTCGGACAATATGCTGGAGACAATTTTATCTGCCCCGGAGCTCATTTTAATTGTCCTCCTATCCTAAGATTCCGCCGAATACCATGAGCAGTATAGCAATCAAAAACCCGTAAATAGCCTGAGTTTCAGGCAGAGCTGAGAAAATAATACCGCGAGCAAACATATCTTCGTCTTCTACTACTGCACCCACAGAGGATGCCGCAGTAATACCTTGACCCATACCTGAACCGAGACCAGCAAATCCTATAGCTGCTCCTGCACCTATAGCTACTAATCCTTGAGTAACAGTAAGCAAATTTTCCTTCTGAAGTAATCCAGAGAATACCAGTAACAAGATAGCAATCAAAAACCCATAAATAGCCTGAGTTTCTGGTAATGCAGAGAAAATAATACCACGAGCAAACATGTCATTATCTTCAGCAACTGCACCTACACTTCCTGCTGCTGCTATACCTTGTCCTAATCCTGATCCTAAACCAGCAAATCCTACTGCCACACCGGCACCAATTGCTGCTAATGCTGTTCCTAATTCTACAACCATATTTTTTACCTCCTTATTTTCGTGAAACTTCTTTCAGCGCGAAAAGCTTCAAATTTAATTTTTCCACCCATATAAAATTGGGAAAAGAATTCTACATAATGTAAACGTAATGAATTTATAAATGCACCTAAACTCTGGAAAGCAAGATTTGCAATGTGTCCTCCAATGAATACTATTGGAGCTAATATAATTCCAATATAAGGAATCATATCAATGCTTAATTGAGTTAAAATGTTAACTGTAAAAGCTATTCCACCTGTGGAAAGACACAAGGCCAGAAGACGGGCATAAGATAACAGAGTACCCAAAAACCCGGAAATATCCAGTATTCCAAAGAGCCCATTAGAGTATATGAGTATTATTAATGCCAGTAAAATAACTGGGGCACCAATAAACATGCCACCCAAGAAATATAGTACAATACCTAACTCTAAAATAATCCAGACTAATTGAGTTCCTAAAGCTTCCTTAAAGTCATTCGCTCTAATGTTGTTTATGGCACCTATGACCAGACCCATGTTGATGTGTATAACACCTACAATTAATCCGAAAATCAGAATATTTTGCGGGTTAACAAATGCATCAATGGCTGCTATCGTAGTTGGAAGGGGTGCGCCACCCAAGAACCATTTCGGGAAGAAATCTCCAATGAAACCATTGGTAACCATACCTAAAATAAAGGCCCATACACCACAAGCAATTAGAATAATTCCAAAGTTTTTCATAAATGGATTAACCTTACCCAATCCTCGGTACAAGACGTAACCCAATAGGGCATCAATTATACCGTAACCGGCATCAGTAAGACAGAACCCGAAGAAAAATGGGAATACTATGGCCATTAAAATAGTTGGGTCAATTTCATTATATTTTAAAGGAGAATACATCTCCACAAAATTTTCATAAGGTTTAGCAAAGCGCGGGTTATCCTGTAAAACAGGGACTTCATTTTCATCTTCTGGATCTTCAGATTCAACAACCGAATGTCCATCAGTGGATTTTTCAATTACTTCTAAAGCAGATTCCTGTTTTTTCTCTGAAACCCATGCTTCAAACATTACAGTTTTTTCTGTTTCTCCAAAAGAAGCGAATATTTCATTCCGTTCTTTCTCGATTTCCAGTTGTTCTTTTAAAACTAAAAGCTCATCTTCCCATTTAGCAGAGACTTCTTGCAGTTCAATAACTGCTGCTTCTCTTTCCGGAGCAATGGCTTCCAATCTTGAATTTGAACTGGATATTATATCTTTTGGTTTACCAGACAAGCCAGAAATCTCAAATCTTTCGAATTCGATTCTTCTCAATATTCCGGCAATATCTTCACCATATTTTTTTAAAGTTATGATAATAATAGTTTTTTCAGTTTTAGCATCGCCATTGGCTTCTAAAACTATTAATTCATCAGTAACTTTGGCAGATTCATCTTGGAACTTATTATAGCTTTCCAGTGAAATTTTACCTGCCATTATAGAGACAAATTCAGAACTAGTTAGTTCTGATAAATCAGCATCAAAATTAATTAATTTTTCAGACACACTTAGATTGGTTTCAATCTCACTTTTTTCACTGTCAAGAGCAGCGAGCTTTTCTTCTATACCCTTAGTAAGCGACTCTACCTGGCTTAAAACAGATTCTGCCTTAGAAACAAGGCCATCCGTATCAAGTTCTTCAACTTCTCTCTTTTCAAAAACAGGAGGATTAATAAATCCTTTAACTGTTTGCATCATACTTTTTTTAGGAACGGCTGTTCCTAAAAAGTCTGCTAGTCCAGTTGTTTTCATTAAAAGAGAAGCTATTTTTCCAGTTTGTGGAGTTACTTTAGAAGGTTTTAGAATTTGAGCCCATTCTGCATCTTGCTGAATACGTTCAGATATATCATGAATCTGTACGATACCTTCCTCGTGCAGCGAGCGCACGGTGGAATCAGCGTACTGATCCAGTGTTATTATTTTTAATTTACGCATCCTTGCTGGCAAGAACATGGTACTCACAACTACAAAACACTTTTTATAATAATATTGGCCGCCTCGGCAACCTTACCCTCAGATTGTGTTTTAATTTTTTGCACATCTGTTTGGGCACGATTAAATATGTGTACAGCTTCAGTTTTAGCATTAGATTCTGCTTCAGAAATAGTAGTCTCAGATTGCTCTTGAGCCTCAGTTTTGGCTGTTTTCATCATTTCCGCGGATTTAGCCTTGGCTTCATCGATCATTTCAGATGATTTTAATTTTGAATCTTCTATTAGTTTATTAGCATCATTTTCAGCTTTCTTTATCGTAGTAATAGCTTCCGATATTGTTATCATTTGAACCACCATGGTATAGCAAATTATATTTGCAGACATATTTATCTTTTACTATTTAATTTTCATGAATCAAATCGTATAAAATCTAAAAATACTATTAACCGTTGTCTTTTTTTCACTTCTTATCATTTTTCTTATCATTTTTTTAATTCTTTAATATAGATAATGATTTTAAAATTTTAAATAGTAGTGTGTTTCAAATTTTTTCTGATTGTTAATTCATGATTTTTTATCGTGAATTTTAGAATATGAGTCTAATAGTATGAGTCTAATAGTAAATAATTAAAGTTTATTTATAATTGTTATAAAACATTTATATCATTAAATAATTGAAATTTGATTGAATTTATGGAATTTGTCTTAATAAAAATTAATCTCCAGTATTCCCTGCATTTAAATCAGAAAAATTAGTAAACTTTTGATCTTCAATTCCATCATAGTAAATTTCATCAGTGTCGAAAAATTTTCTAAATTCAGGTTCTCTTACCTTTTCTTCATAAACATGAGATATCAAACCAGGCAATCTACCAATCATGAATATTCCAGTTCCAGTTCTCCAATCGAAACCCATATCAGATAGTATACCTGCATTGGCCCCATCAATATTCATTTTTATATCTTTCATTTCTAAAAGTATTTCTTGAACAGCCATAGCCAATCGGGTGTGAGTACCAGCACAATTTTGTTCTTGAGCAATTTCAATAAGGCGAGCAGCGCGAGGATCTTCACTATGGTATCTATGGCCAAAGCCTGGAATTTTAATGCCTTTTTTTAGATAATCATCTACAAATCGTTTAGCGGTAATTAAAATATCTTCTTCAGGATTTGATCGCTGGATAACATCCTGAAACGCTTTCATAGACCTTTCAATGGCCCCTGCATGATTTTTACCAAAAGCTAAAAGGCCCCCTGCAATACATGCATGGACTGGAGATCCTGCTGAAGCAATCATCCTTGCTGCTTGAGTACTGGGAGGGGTCACCCCATGATCACAGAATGAAACCAGTACCGAACCAAGCATTTTAGATTCTTTTTTAGATGGCATTTCACCTTTTATCAGTAGATAAACCATCTCTGAAAAAGACACATTACCAATCAAATCTTCTTGGGAATATCCTCTTGTTATTATACGATTAGGTTCCACCTTTGTTATGGAAGTTCTCCATTTAGGGTTGCTAACCTTGAAAACGTTCTCTAGTGATTCTCTTCCTATTGCCATGATTACCACATCCTGTGGCGAATATCAATATAATCCGCATTTATTCACTGATTTTAATGGATAATTAATGATAAAACGGATTTTTATCACCAAATAATTCCAAATACCATATTATTAATATAATTATTTAAAAAGTTTATTTAGGTTTATAATTCAGTATAAAAATCTAATACGTCTAATAAATTGAATTAAACCACCACATTATCGTATTACAGAGTATAAAATAGATACAATCATTAAAAATATAATTATACACTACCCTACTTATACTCTACTTCTATATTTTTTTAATAGGTAATTGATTAGGACTTAATTAATTTAAAAGCTTTAGATTTCAATCAAAGCCTTTCTAGGCTCTACACAACAACAAGGCCTCATGGAAACAATCCTCACTCCACTGGCCCTTTGCGGTCCAATTTTTACAAAAGACCCTAAAGCTGTTGAACTTCCCCCGAGTCCAAGCGGACCAACATGAGTATCATTAATAGAATCTGTAATGTAATTTTCAATATCAGACTGTTTATTTAAGTTCCCATAAGCCATTGCTTTAATCATTAAAGACGTTGCTTCAAAATGAGATCTGCCAATGCCCACTGCCGGGATGCATGGAGTGCACCCTAACATTGGAACCTCTGATTTGAACCATGTTACAACTTCCTCAAATACTTTTCTACTATCCCGCTTATGGAAAACTCTATAAGTACTGGCTCTTATTTCTGGCCCACCACCTAACATTAAAATATGAATTTTGGTTTGTTTTCCAGGAATAGAATCCATTAAGATTGCAGGTGAGCTTAGTTTTCCCGGATCTTCAAATAAGCCTTGACTTTGTTCAATTCGATGAATATAATTCCCTTTAACTGCCATAGGCCTTGCTGGAAGCTCTTGTAATCCAAGTTCAATACCTGATTTAATATCCTTTAAAAAAGCAACTGGGAGTTCTGAATCATCTCCCACTTCAATTAAAACATGAGGGATCCCCGTATCGTCACATAAAGGCCTTTTTGCAGCTTCAGCAATTTTTGCATTTTCCAAGAGGATATTTAAAACCCAAACCGCATTTTTATTAGTCTCTTTAGAAAGTGCTCTTTCATAAGCATCTATCTGATCAGGGCGATAAGTTATGCTGGCCTCAATGACCGCTTCCTTCACTTTATTAATCAAATCCATGTAATCGTTCCTTAAAAAAATATTATACTTAAAAATATTATAATTTTCAACTTAGGTATTATTTACAACTTAGATATTGCTTTAATTTTTTTGATTTTTAATATTAATATTCGCATTATATTATAATTAATGTATAATGTGACAAAAATATTGTTTTTAATCTATTACCTCAAAACAGGTATCGCTAGATCAGATGGACCTTTACCAGACATTTTAGCTTCAGGATAATATCTTAAAATCATGGATTGTACTAAAAACACTTGTCTAATCCTTTCACGGGCCTGTGACTCTGTAGTGTCCCAGCCATGATGACCAGCTACTGCCCCCCCAGTTTTAAGATAAACCGGCGCCACCTCTCGGATAATATCTGGAGCTTCATAATGCCGTATAAATCCTCCAGAAGATTTAGGATTTTCAGTGTGAACATCAATCGAAATATCTATGGCATCTCTCAGTGATGCTAGCATATTAATTTGAAGATCCCTAACTGGATTAAATGAATCCGCCCCAATTTCTTCTAAAAGTTTGGCTGAAGCAGGATTTCCATGGCCAGTATGGGCTGATATCTTGAAGTGAACATCTTCTGGAATCTCACCTTCTTTTCGCATTTGATTTAGGGTCCATAAAAGGCCCTCATCATAAACTACGATTCCCCTAACGCCCAGAGAAATTGCCCTTTTTACATCTTCAATGGCGTATAAAAGATTATTATATCCCCTTAATCGATATCCAATCCGGGCCCCTTCTTTGGTTTGTGCAGAAGCACTGGTGTCATAGACCGCTCTAGGCCCTACACTTAAAAAGAGTTCAAGTTTGGCTTCCCTTGCCAGATCCGTCATTTCTTCAATTTCAGAGTCTGTTAAAAGCATTATTCCTTTAGTCTGAGTAACCCTGTGCACTAAGACCTGAAATTCATCCATGGCCTCAATTAGAGATCCCATGGCACCAGGTTTTTGAATCCCCGGAACTTCAAATCTATATTGGGCACCATCTTTGAATCTTTTTTGAGAGGTATAAGAACTATTAATATTCCCAGTTATACCTATTTTTTCTAAAAAAGTCTTTGAATCTTTCAATATCCCACCTCCATTTTATTTTATCCACTTTAGGTATGAGATTTAATTAAAAAGTGATTTAATAGTTAATAATTCATTTTTGGTAATTAATTAATTTTTTTATAATTAGGAAATTGGATTTTTAATTATATATTATATAAAATATTTGGTTGTAATAATCCATCAAATAGTTCTATTAATAATAAAATGTAAATGAAATTTATTTTAGAGAGAATATTGGGGATTAAAAGATTTTAAGCATTTAATGAACATATTGGCCTATTTTTAAACATTTATTAAATAAATCAACTAAAAAATGTTATTTTTAAAATCTATCATAAAATCTCTTATTTTAAGCAAAGATATCTCATCAATTAAATTTAGATTAAATGATTTAAAATCAGGATTTAAAGAGTAAAATTTCTCAAAAATCTCTTGTTTGGTGAAAGGATTTTCAGGTTCTCCTTTAGGTAAAAATGTAGTCTTTTCTAGAACCAAATTATTTTCCCCATTAATATTGTTAGAATTATTGTTAGGAGTATAATTATTGAATCCATTAACCATTTTTAATCCTTTTTCAAGTTCAATTATCACCCTTGAAGGTCTTTTTTGAGGTTGAAAATTATTTAATTCGGTATTAATCTGAATTTCAACTTTATCTGCAATTTTTAAGATTTCTTCTTTAAATTCAGGCTTAGTTTCAAAGTCTTCAATATTTTCTAGGGTTAATTCGCCCCTATTCAAAACAATGGCCAGACAGATAGGTAAACTCTGGCGAACAGATTCTACAGTCATAGGGCAGTAATTATCGTGTTCAGCTGCCGTTTTATAGGTTTGAACGGTTATTTTCTTGATTTTTTGATTTTCAATAGCAGAAATATTTATTTCATTCAAAATATCTACTGCAGAATCAATGGTAGAATGTAGATGCCTGCAAACAGGATATTTTTTTAAGTAAACATTTTGAATGTGAAATTGGCCCAATTCAAAATTAATCTGATTTGCTATTTCAGTAGAATTCTCAAAAACTTCTTCTCCACCGAGAGCCTTGAAAAATCCTTCTTTGCCTTCCACTATACTTTCTGCACCAGTAAATCCTTTTTGTGAGAGAAGGGTAGAAATCATTCCCGATTGAACAGCTTTGCCTACATGAAGATGTTTAGCCATGGTACCTGCATGATCAGATTCTAAAAGACCAGCCGCTTGAGTTCCAGCTAGGCCTAAAGCATTTATAGTTTCTTTCACATCTAAATTTAGGATTTTAGATGATGCAGCAGCAGCAGCAAAGGTTCCTATAGTGCCAGTACTATGAAAACCACTATTGCGGTGTGAAGGATTTATTGCTTTCCCCAGTACTATGGCTACCTCATATCCTGCTACTATACTTTCAAAAAATTCTTTTCCAGTTTTATCTTTTTCTTCTGCCAAGGCTAGGGCCGCGGGAATTACAGCACATCCAGGATGCAACTGAGCTAAACGATGCCCATCATCCAGATCCAAACAATGGCCCGAAATCCCATTTAAAAAACCAGCACTCATGGCACTCCCCAAACCCTGGCCAATAATAGTTGATTTAAACTCAAAATTATCATTGTAATTTGGATTAAAAACTTTAAAAGCAATTAAACTACTTTTTTCTTGAGAACCTCTAATTGAAACACCTAAAAAATCCAGAAAACACGACTTGGCCTTTTCTATTGCAGATTTAGGTATATCTTCATATTTTAAAGAAACAATAAAATTTGCTAGTTCTTTAGTAATCATTGATTTAACTAACTGGCTAAGTGAATATAATTTTTACTATTTTTGAGTGTAGTTGATTATTAATTATGTAAAAAATTATGTTAATTTAAAAATAAGTTGAAAATTTAAAAAAAATAATAAAAAAGAAAAAAAGAAAAAAATATTAATAAATACAATCATGTGATTTTTTAGCCATTCTAATCAATTGTTTAGATAAATGACGTCGAGCTGATGGTGGAACTTCATAAAAACCTTCATTAATATCTCTTTGAATTTCAATTCGCAGTTTTTGCCCATCTCTCAATTTATTACCACATTTAATGCATTTAAATCCTTTACCTGCACCGGCGGATTTCATTCGTTTACCGCAATCACATAATGGATTTTCTTCTTTAAAAAGTGGAGCTAGTCCCATTATTCTAATTTTTTCTATGTTCAAAGTCTCTTGAGTACCAATACCACCATATATTTCTACTTTATCACCAGGAATTAGTTTTTTAACAATATTTCTAAATCTTTTAGTAGGTTCATAGGCAGCACATTCTATTTCTCCAGAAGAATCCTCTAATGTAAAAAAGATATGGCCTCCTTCAATGACGCGAGGGTTATCTTTTACTACTCCATTTATAATATAACATGCAAACTGTTTCATATCAGAGATTTTACTGATTTTTTGAAGATGCATATCGGTATGCTGATTTGTTTCGAAAATAAAATATCCTTCAATAGGTTCCAGTGATTCAACTAAATTATGAGCCTCCAGAACTGCTTCAGGACTTTCTCCCCTAATTCCATATAAAATAGGGCAGGGAGTGTGTGGTTCAATAGCCATGTAGCCTTCATCGAGATTATCAAAGGTTTGGGGGTATGTTATTTCATCCATATGTACTACCGACTCTGGATTAATCTTTCTGGCACTACCATAATTTTCAGGTAGCCGGTAGGCCAGTAATTCAAAGGTACTATCTCTCAGATAACAACCTATGGCTGCTAGAGCTCCAATAATTCCCCTACCTTTTTTAAATTGATGTATTTCTGCATTAACATCTTTAGCAAGTTTTTCAGCTTCTTTAATAGTTAAAATTTCTTTTATTGCACGAGTAGCAAATACTGGAAGTCGATTATCCATTACCATTTGCCCATTAATACTTTTTGCCTCGTAAAATACCACACCAGGATTTGTATTTTCATTATCCATTTCTGATAAGTTTTTAACAGCATCTAAAATTATTTTTTTGGCCTCATCTTTTTTTAACTGAGAATCCACAATTAATTTAAATGAAACGGCACCATTACCCCTGGTTTTGAATCTGGCAAATGGATTAAGTCTAATTAATCTAGGATAACTTGCAATCTCAAAACCAAAATCTTTAAGTTCATTGATAATTACAAAAGTTATATAAGTAGTGCACATTCCTTCTGGGGAATCTGTATCATCTATACCAACATATAATTCATTCATCGATTTCACCGGTGCTTTTATGACTAATATAAAACGGGGCCACGTCCTTCAAGAAATTAACCAACTTCTAGCCAATAATGGATTTGAAACTTCCCATATTTATGAGCGAAGTTGCTTTGACATGGTTGCTCGAAGAAAGTTATTGCTCTTACTATTAAAAGTTTTAGTTAATATAGATGGAATAAATGGCGTCCAGGCCCAGGAAATAAGAAAAATATCACGCAGTTTTATGGCCTCCCCCTTGATTGTAGGCCTTAAATCAAAAAATGAGCACCTGGAAGAAGATGTGGTGTATGAAAGACATGGTATACCAGTTATTGGTCTGGAAACCCTTAAAAACATGATTATTGAGGGAGAATATCCTGAAATTCTGGCAGATCGTGGTGGATATTATGTCCAGATAAATGGAGAAGTTTTAAAGGAAGTTCGTGAAGATTATAATCTTTCTCTAAAAGATTTAGCTGATTTGGCCCATGTATCAAGGGAAACCATTTATAAATACGAACATGGAATTGTAAGGGCCTGTCCTGAAACCGCTATGATGCTGGAAGACATTTTAAATCTTAAAATAACTCTTTCTATTGATTTATTCAAGGTCCCTGATTCATTAAAAGAATTAAATATTGGCAAATCAAATGAATCTCCATTAAATGATAATAAAATTAATATGAATGAATTTCAACCTCAAAAACTAGTTGAATTGGGTTTTGGTATTATTCCCACCCAAAAAACTCCTTTTGATGCTTTGGCCAAACTGGAAAGCAATAACCCGATTTCAAAAAATGTTGAAACACCACTCATAACCAATTTAGAAAAAAATCGAAAACAAAGAACGCTAAAAAAGATGGCCATAACTTTAAAAGATCTTTCACTTATTACCGGATCCAGTTCTGTTTTCATATTGGATAATGAGAAAATTAAGGAATCCTTGGATGGGATACCTGTGGTCCACGGCTGGGAAATGGGAGAAATAGAAACTCCTGCTGAGTTTTTAAAGATGATTAAAGAAAGAAAAGAATGTAATTAAATCTCCGAATTATTAAATTAATTTTAAATTTTTCTTATTAAATAAATGCATTATTAATTTTTATTAAACATTATTAGACTAATTTTAATCTATTTTAGATGATATCAACTAATAACAGTTTAAATCGTATTTAAATATTAGATAAATTCATCAAATTCAGGAGCGAGCTTAACCATTCCTTGAATATTATCTAAATATCCTGGAACAAGTTCATATACCATAAAAGCCTCATCAGGAACTGGGAATGGTGTTTCTAAACCTTTTTCTCGAGCAGAAGAAAACCCAAATCGAGGATAATACTCAGGATGGCCAACAACCACGATTGCTTTATATCCTAATGATTTACAATTTTTAATTCCTTCCTTAATTAAACCTGATCCTATTCCTTTTCGCTGAAAATTCGGCTTAACCGCCAGTGGTGCTAGGGAAAGAGCAACAAAATCACCCTTTGGGGACCCTATAGTTAATTTGGTGAATAATATATGCCCCACAACTTCCCCCTCTTTCTCAGCCACTATAGAAAGTCCATTTACATAGCTTTTAGAATTTCTGAGCATATCAACCAGACGAGCCTCATTATCTTCAGGAAATGCGAGTTTGTTAGTTTCAAAAATTGCGTCATGATCCATATCTTTTTCTGGACGATATTTTATCATTTATAGCCCCCTTAAAATGGAATATACTATTCAATAGCTTCTTTATTATAAATTTAACATTTATTCTCCACGATTATTTGTTAAAAAGCAAATTAAATGTTTCTTCAGCTTCTTTTTCTGATGCGACACCCAGTGTAACCATATCCACATAGTCCAGAGTTTTAAGGAAGTCCATGGCCTCTTCAGGATTTAAAATTCCAACTGCTAAGATCTTATTGGCTATGACTACTTTATTCAATTTTCTTAGTAATTCTGCTAGTTCGGCCCGTTCTTCATGCATGAAAACCGGATAATCCATCATATAGCCCAATTTGTTAACTGGAATCATATAAATGTCAAAATCATTGATATCTGAATCAATTAGTTTAGGTGTGGTTTCCTTAGGTAAAGCTGTTATAAGGCCAGATACCACGTTTTCATCATTTATTTTATTCAATGATTCTTCAATAAAATTAATATCTGATTTATCAGTTACCCATTCATCTAAAAGCATCATACTAGCTTCCAGACTTGATAAAAGTTGAATATCTTCGTCTAAATTATCTTTTCTAACCGTGCCCCATATATCAAATTTTATTCCTTCATCTTGGGCTAATTCCAAAGCTTTGACCACTGGTTCTTCTGGAATTAGCTGAATGGCCTGAACACCCATTTCATGAGATTTTTTCATGATTTTTAGAATGTTCTCAGGACTATTATGAAAATCCAGTTGATATAATCGGGATCTGTGACCAAAATAAGGCATTCCAATGAAAGGCGCGGTCCCCAGCGAAGTTTGAGGTATTTTTTTGTCTTTTATTTTAATATAATCGTTGAACATGATTTTACCATTAGAATTGTTAATAAAAGATACTTTTAAAAATAGACTAATAATTAGATTATTTAAGATAGATTATTTAAGATTTATTAAAAATAATTAATTAAAATAAGTTTTAAATTCATATAGTCCCAAAAAAAGATATTTTTACTTCTTCTCAGCAATGACTGCCGTACCATAAGCTAAAATTTCCTGCATTACATTGGAAATTTCATCAGAGTCAAAACGAACACTTATTACTGCATTTGCACCTAATTCTTCTGCATGGGCAATCATTCTATTTAGGGCCTCATTTCTAGACTCTTCCATCATTTTAACATATTCTTTTATTTCTCCACCAAACATGGACCTAATTCCCGCTCCAACTTGGCCCCCTAATCCCCTACTTCTTACAGTAAGACCATATACAAAACCTTTAGTTTCTAAAATTTCAAATCCCGGCACATGATTAGCACTAGACACAATAAATTCTTCAGTTCTCAATTTTATTCCTCCATTAATAATCTTTTAAATTGAATTTTGAATTAAAACATTTTATTTTTATAATAACTTATTTTAATCTTCCTCGGTTATTTAGCATTTAATTTATATTATATTCTTTAGGACTAATTTTTATTAAATTTAATTATAATGACCTCAACTAAATCATTGAATTTAATGAATAGATTCTAATTCAGACACCATATTTAAATGCAGTCTAAACCAAACCAATTGTAAGAGAATAAAATTATTATGGTGAAATTATGGATCAAATGAAAGTAATCATTGCGGATTCAATTAATGAAAAAGGAATTTCTGATCTTGAAGAAGTTGCTGAAGTATTAGTTGATACCAGCATTACGCCAGAAGAACTGGTTAAAGTTATTAAAGATTTCGACGCTATTGTAGTAAGAAGTAGAACTAAAGTAACCCGTGAGGTAATTGAAAACGCCCCAAAGCTCAAGATAATTGCTCGAGCCGGAGTAGGTGTGGACAATGTGGATGTAGAAGCCGCTACAGAAAAGGGAATTATGGTAGTAAACGCCCCAGAATCCACATCCATTACGGTAGCCGAGCAGACTATGGGACTAATGCTTTCCCTGTCTAGAAAGATTTCCATTGCAGATAAATCTGTTAAAGAAGGTAAATGGGAAAAAAGTAGATTCATGGGATTAGAACTCAAAAACAAAACCCTGGGAATTATTGGTATGGGTCGGATTGGATCACAAGTAGTTATACGGTCCAAAGCATTTGGAATGGATGCTATGGTTTACGATCCATATATCAGCGAAGAAGTGGGAAAAGACCTGGGAGTAGAAGTAGTAGACTTGGAAACCATCTTTAAAGAATCAGATGTTATAACCATTCACGTGCCTTTAACCTCTGAAACCAAACATATAGTTTCTACCGATGCCTTTGAAATGATGAAAGATAGTGCTTTCATAATTAACTGTGCCCGTGGTGGAATAATTGATGAAGACGCCCTTTATATCGCCTTAACTGAAAACAAAATTGGTGGTGCAGCTTTAGACGTATTTGAAAAAGAACCACCAGAAGGAAGCCCACTTTTAGGACTGGACAATATTGTAGTTACTCCCCATATAGGAGCATCTACCGCCGAAGCACAAAGAGATGCTGCTTTAATAGTAGCTAATGAGATTATAGAAGTTTTTAAAGGTGGATCAGCTCGAAATGTTTTAAATATGCCTGTTCTTGATTCTAAAACTTACACCGGATTAAAACCTTATCTTAACCTGGCTGAAAAACTGGGAAGTTTTGTAGTACAGGCCGCACCAGGAAATATTCAGGAGCTGAATGTTACCTACTGCGGCGAACTCGCTGATATGCCTAAAAAGGATATTTTAACCAGAACCATACTCCAGGGGATTTTAAATCCTATTTTAAATGAACCTGTGAATATGATTAATGCTCCATCCATTGCTAAAAGGAGAGGTCTGGTAATTACTGAAGGTAAGAGATCTGAATCTGAAGGATACCGCTGCATTATTGTATTACATGTTAAAACAGATGCAGGTGATTACCTAGTAGAAGGAACCTATGTTGATGAACCTAAAATAATTAAAATCAACAATTACTGGGTAGATGTCAAACCAGAAGGAACCATGTTCATTGCCAAGTATCAGGATTTACCTGGAACAATCGGTGCCATTGGAACAAAGTTGGGCGAATATGGAATAAATATTGCTACCATGCAAGTTGGACGCCAAGAAGTTGGTGGAGAAGCTGTTATGGTACTTAAAGTGGACCAAACCGTTCCTGAAGATGTAATAAAAGAAGTTACTAAGCTAGAACATGTTGAAGATGCTGTTTCCATGTATCTCTAATATTTTTAATATATTTTTAATTTTTTCATTTAAAAAAAAAAAACTCTTATTTTAATATTATAGCTTAAACTTATTTTTTAGTTTTAATATAGTTAATAGTTTAAATAAATATAATTTGATTTTATTATACTATTTTATCAGTTAAACCTTATTAAAATTAGTTCTTTCACCAAATGAATTATAAGACGCAATATTTTCCACATTATATGGTTCAGCAATTATCATGTGAAAAAGGCCATTTTTTGCAAAGAAATGGTAATCCACCTGAGAAGGCTGGTTGCTGTAACCTGGATGGGAATGGACCGAACCTATAGATCCTGACATTGGTGGAAGCATGAATATTTTCATTACTGCACCTTCAGAAGATGTTTCTCCTGGAAGGAAAATTAGGCCATCTATATGAAGAACTGAATCTTTTATTTTACCCTGTAGAAGGGCCACAAACTCATTAGGATAAGATTCTTTGGAAATTTCCATAATTTCATCCAGAACTTCAGAATCAATATTCACCTCTTCATATTTCTGCTTGTCATTTCCCAGTAAATAACTAATAAAATTGTCCAGTCTACTCATTTTCTCATCCTTGAATTAAAATAAAAATATTTATTAAAAATATTTATAATTGATTTAAAATTTGATTAACCGCAAATTATCAGCTATAAGATGTATTATTCAATCTCACAATTAATTAAGCACATATTTCTATTTAAAAAGATTGATTATTCAATGAAATTATGAAAAAATTCATTATCAAATCTAGGAAGGTCAAAATCAACCTTAATCACTCTTCTTGAAGATGTGGTTGATTCTTTAGACAAAGGATTGTAACCATTCACCATTTTATCAACTTTATAAATGCCTACTCCTCTTCGCTGCCATGAAGGAACTTCTGCAATATTAATTCCCCTTTCAAAAAGGATATCGTGGATTTTATCTGCTTTGAGGCCTTTTAATATTTTCATTGCCTCTTCTTTAGCCATTTCATCCCTGAGTGTCCAGTAAACATATCCATTGAGGCAGTTGCGCCAGGCCTCGTCTTGGCGGCCTTTAAAATATTCAGAAACCATTTCAGAAGATAATGGAATAACTCGACAGTCAAAAGAAATCGTTTTTAAGGTTTTGAAGATTTTTTCTATTTCCAAATCCCCAATTATAGTTTCTTTATTGATATTATTATTATTATTATTATTATTCTCACTACTTTGGGATATTCTTGGAGACAATTTATTTTTAATGAGGTTAGAATAAAATGAATTGGCTGTGAAACTGGCAAAAACTGAATTTAACTTTTCAATTCTTCCAGCAAATGGAATATCTGCCAGTAGTATATTAAATTCATCAGAAAATGTGTAAATAAATGAGGGGCTGAATTCTTTAAAGATTTCAGTGGCAGTATTCACCATAGCATCCAGGAAAAGAGGATCGTAAGGCTTTTTAAGGCCTATTTGTTTTGATAAATTATAAAAACCTCTTCCATCAAGTCTAAGTAATATTTTAGAGCCACAAGGGACCTTTAGACTAGAGAACATTTCACATTCTTTCATAAAACTAACATCCACCAATTTAATTAAATATTTACCAATAAATATTCGTAAAATTATAATGAACGGATTTAAATCAGTATTAACTAAGTTCCTACAATAAAGTGTTCGTTTAAGCTTTTAAGCAGTTTAATAGCAGAATATGCTGCCAAGACGCTGGTTTTAGGATTCACTGCACATCGAATATTTTTAGTGGTGGTTCTGAATTCACCAAAATCTCCTTCTACTAGAACTTCATGAACATTACGATCCACTGCAGGGTCAGCTATGATTTCCACATCCACGTCCATACCACAAGCAATACTTAATGCAGCTGCGACATTGATGTTTACTGGAAATTTTTTAACTGCTTCTGAAGCTTTACCCTGGTAAAGAGTTTCTTTTTCAGATATATCGATTCCCAGTGATTTAGGTGGTTTTCTAGTAGTCAATGTGGCTTTTCTAATGGTTCCGATTGATGCTGCTTTAATCCCATCTAAACCTACAATAGCACCCGAAGGAGCATAAATCTTCACATTATTTTCTTTAGCCAGATTTTCAAGATTATTTTTTACATCAGAATCCATCAAGGCCCCAATACTCATTATTATGACGCTTTTACCCTTTTCCAATATTTCAGGGACGACCTCAGCCACAGCTTGTGGTGCCGCTGCTTCAATAACCAGATCCACATGATCCAGCATATCTTCAATTTTTAAAACAGCCCGCCCATCCAGTTGAGAAGCGAGATTTTCAGCCCTTTCCACGTCTCGATCATAAAAATATTTGAGTTCAACTCCCAGTTTTCCTTCCAAAGCATAATTAGTAATAATATTAGCTATGGCTCCGCATCCTACTATTCCAACAATCATTGAATAACCTAGTAATTTAATAAAAGAATGATTTTCTATTAACAAGAATTTAAATCTAATTTATAAATATTTTAAAAAGTATAATAATTTAAAACTCATCTTAAAAAATTTATGCAGTTACTGGCATTTAACTGCTATCAATGCTTAACTAACTGATAAATTGTATGTACCTGAATTTACTTAAATAAATAAAAAAATATTAATTAAATTTCAATTTTAAGTTCAAGAGAACTAAAAAAGATTATAGGAATATTATGGAGAAATCGGAGCTTTTTCAGCAGGCAAATCTGGAGTTATAATCAATATATCACCTACTGCTTGAACCCGGTCATAAGCAATGTCCATTACCCCTTCTTCCTTAAGAGGCCTGATTTCATCAGCTTCTGGAACCATTCTTATGCTGGTTTTTATAACTTCTTTAAGCCCTACATTCTTTTTATCTGGGCTCATGGCTCTAACTTTAAGATTGGAAACTCTGCCCTTTTTA
Organism: Methanobacteriaceae archaeon; assembly: GCA_023249725.1. Taxonomy (GTDB): domain Archaea; phylum Methanobacteriota; class Methanobacteria; order Methanobacteriales; family Methanobacteriaceae; genus UBA349. The sequence goes on along the minus strand of JAHFBZ010000003.1, from coordinate 22,613 downwards.
ATGTTGAGAACCACATCTTGAACTCTTCCCACGTACTTTCCCCTAATTGTATATATGTCTAGACCATAAAGATTGGACAATTCGACCATTTTTCCACCGCCAGATTTTTAAATTCACTTCAAGTTTAATAAGAAAGGCTGTTCAATGTTAAATTTCTAATTATAAGATATTTTATCACTTAATAACTTAAATACTTTAGTACTGAAAGGATGAAAATGACTATTTTTATAATCAATTCAATAACTATCTATTAATAGTCAAAAAATATATCGAAATAGTAGTAAAGTAAATATTTGAAATTGATTCCTGAGTTTAGAGAATTTTATTTAATAAATTCTCTATTTTATTGACTAATTCATGAAATTAAGAAAAATTTAGAATTATTTATGTGGATTCATGTGTAAATAAATTCAGTTGAATTTAAATTAATTAAAGTGATAATATGTGGGACACCAGCAAAGATTACCGATTATTAGTCGCAGAAAAATCTATTGATCTTTTTGTAAGAACTGTCGACGGCAAAAGTTTTAAAGGACACTGGAAAAAGAGACCAGCCATAGATACTGCAAAGGAAATAAGTAGAGAACTTCAAGCTGTTGCTTATTCATACATGGAACCAGAAGACCTTCTGGAATCTCCACATATAACAACTATCAAAGAAAAAACCGAAAAAATTGAGGAATTTTTAGGTGGGGCAGACTGGAATAAAAAGTTTCTAGATATGGCCACCAAAGATGAAAAGGAAAAAACAGAAGAAAGCATAACTAAGGTCAAGTTTTTCTTGAATACTTTTTTAGGCCTGGAAAAGCGGATTTCATTAGGCCCCATAAATGATCCGATTATTGGAATCGATATTGTTGTGGGAGAAATAATGAGTGCGGGTAAACATCCTCAGGCAGATAGCTTAATGATTTGTAACGTTAATCTAGGTGATAGGGCCATTACTGTAGTTACCAATGATATGGAAGTAAAAGAAAACAATCGTGTAGCCATTTCCATGCTCCCACCTAGCACATTCATGGGAATAAGTAGCGAAGGAATGTTTTTAGGTGCGGGTGAAGGTATTTTAAAAGATGTTGAAGGAGAATTAGGGCAAATGCCTCATGGAATACCTCTTGAAGCTTTAAATGAAACTCGAAACCTGATAGAATCTTTCCTGAAAAATTAACAAAATAATATTATATTTTATCCTTATTTATTCTTTTAAATTGATTTCAATAGTTAAATTCTGTTTAATCCATTTTAATTTAATTATACTTATTTTAATAAATAATTTTAATTGATTCATTTCTTAAAAATTAATTATTATTAAAAATAAAAAATAAAAATTGAAAATAAATTAAATTAAATTAAATTAAATATATTTTTAAAAGAGCTATGGAGAAAAAAAACTAAAAATATTATCTCGTATTCAAAACAGCGAGTTTAGTTCGCGTCATATCTTCTACAGCATATTTTACACCTTCTTTGCCCATACCACTCATTTTAAATCCACCAAAAGGCATATTATCTGTTCTAAAAGTGGATTGTTTATTCACCATAACCGATCCTGCTTCAATTTCTTGAACCGCCTTCAAAGCATGACGAATATTTTCAGTGAATATACTAGCCTGTAGACCATATCTAGTATCATTGGCCACATTAATTGCCTCATCAATACCATTTACACGAATTATAGGTGAAATAGGCCCAAATGTTTCATCCTGGACCACTTTCATGTTAGAAGTAACTTGATCCAGAACTGTAGGTTCAAAAAAGTTCCCATTCCGAGTTCCACCAAGTAAAAGTTCTGCTCCATCTTTTAGAGAATTTGAAACAATTCTTTCAACAACTTTTGCAGCATTTTCATTAATTAACGGCCCTATATCAGTTTTAGTACTTAATGGATCTCCCATTTTAAGTTTTCTAGTTTCTTTAAGGAGCATCTCCACAAAATCATCAGCAACTGGATCATCAACTATTAAACGTTTTACAGCAATGCAAACCTGGCCCGTGTAAAGATATGAGCCACGTATTGTAGCTTCTACTGCTTTTTCAATATCCGCATCTTCTAAAACAATTAACGGGTCATTACCTCCCAGTTCCAGTGTGATTTTTTTCATTACTGCTCTTTGGGAAATCATTCTTCCAGTTTCTACACTTCCAGTGAATGAAATTTTATCAATTTTTTCGCTTTTAACTAATTCATCCCCAATTATGCTTCCTCGGCCAGTTACCACATTTAATGCACCATCTGGAAAATGAGAATTTATGATTTCTGCCATTTTCAAAGCAGTCAAAGGTGCCGTTGCCGATGGCTTTAAAACGACTGTATTTTTAGCAGCAAGCGCCGGTGCAATTTTATGAATCGCAAGATTTAAAGGATAGTTAAAAGGAGTAATGGCACCTAACACTCCCAAAGGAATTTTTAAAGTGAATGCCATGAATCCTTTGCCCCCAATACCTGCATCAATAGGCACAGTTTCACCATATATACGTTTAGATTCCTCAGAAGACAACTTAATTGTATCTATAGATCGTTTAACCTCATCACGAGCAGCATTAATAGGTTTACCAGTTTCCATAGATATTAATATTGCAAATTCTTCTAAATCATCAGATAAATCTACCGCACAAGCATATAAAGCTTCTGAAATCTTTCTGGCAGAAAAATTTTTTAATTCATTTTTCATGACATAAGCCGAATTAATAGCTTTTTTAACGTCTTCTGGAGTTCCAGCTGGAACTTGATCAATTAAATCCTGGTTAAAAGGATTTACTACATCAATTTTTTCTTTGGAATCAACAAAATTCCCATTAATCAACATTTTCATGGAATTTCCTCAAATAAATGTTTAAACCATATTTAAAACTATAAAAAATGAAATGCGTTTTTAAATGCTTTTGTAATTAATATAACTAAGATCATTATACATGATTTAAAAAAATAAAAATATTTTATCTAAAATTTATTTTTAAGGCCATTAATAGCTTTAGTGAGGTTTTTAACATCATTACTATTGATCTCATTACCTAAACCTTTGACATAATTTTTGTAATAAACTACTGCCACAATAGCTATTACAATTATTCCACCAAAGAGTAAAATTAACTCTGCAGATCCCTGTGCCTTCTCATCCATAATAATTTTCATGTTTACACCCTTAAACTCCGACAATAAGATATGCGAATTTCCCTACAACATAAAATATACCATAAGCAGCTATAGCAAGAGGTATGGCAAATTTAATACCTTTACGAGCACTACCATACATAATAACTCCAATCAATAATCCTGCAATTATAGAGTGAATAATAATATATCCTCCCGAAGCAATAGATGCTGCGTCTGCAAGAGCATTAGTTTTCCCCAATGATGCAATAAAGCTAGAATAAACTGATATCATTCCTAAAGCAAAAGGAGCGGCCACAATGGCTGCGATGATTAAAAACATTACAGACATCATTACATTAGCTTTTCTCTCCCTTTGAAGCGCTATAACTGCCCTTAAATCCTCTGCAACAGTTTCTATAACATCAGATAGACTACCCCCAGCACGCCTACCTTCCAATATCATTCTGAAAGTCCGATCTAAATTTTTAGATTGAAGTCGTTCACCCATAGATAGAATAGCGTCATCAAAAGTACGCCCAATTTTTATCTCAATAACTGCTCTTTTAAGCTCACTATTCAGTGGCCCTCCCCCGTGCCTAGCTACATCCTCCAAAGCAGTTTCTAATCCACCACCTGCCCTTAAAAGCGATGCAATTTGCCTTAAAAAATCAGGAGTTGAGTTTTCAATGGCATCAACCCGCCTTTCCATCATTATGAATATGTAACCCCCCATCAATAAAGGTGGGATAAAAAGCGCAAGAATAGCAGGTATAATTGGATCAATACCAACAAAAAAAGCCAACCCCAATACCATAATTGCCAAAAATATGCTGGCCATGCCTGCTAATGTAATCATGTCCGCTGATTTAACATACATCCCACTTCGGATTAAAGTTTCTTGAAGTCTAATTTGAAACCTATCTGGAACTATACTGTCAATAATATTGGAAACTGGTGCTAATGCTTGAGGAATAATGGCCAAATTTATACACCTTCAATTTATTAATTATGAAAATTATTATTTTGAGTTATATTAAAAAATTTAATGAATAATGCTGTGAAATCATTATTAAACGGATTAGTATGTTATAATTAAATTGCAGTTAGATTTTTATCAATCTATTGTGCTTAATTTTATTATAATCTAGTATTATATTACTTTTATGATGACATGATATTTATATTAATTGTAAATGTATTCAATTTAATCAACTTATAAAATAAATCAAAAATCTATTTTTAAAATAGTAAATTAATTGAAATCATCATAATTAAAAAAGGATAATAATAAAGATAAATTGTTTTAAAGATGTTAATTTTTTTAGACTTTTATAAATATTAGTTAGGAGGTAAATCTTAATTAATTAACATTCAAAATTAAATTTACTTGGCAATTTAGTTAATATTTTAGGATTTTTCTTAACCAGAACCATATCCTCAATTCTAACTCCAAATTCACCTTCAAAATATATTCCCGGCTCTACAGTAACGACCATGTTTTTTTCTAGCTTTGAATCACTCTTTAAAGATAAAGAAGGTTCTTCATGAACTTCTAATCCCACACCATGACCTGTGGAATGAATAAAATTTTTACCATACCCATAATCAAAAATTACATCCCTAACTATTTTATCTACTTCTGAAGCCAGTACACCTGGAGCAATTGCATTTATACCTGCTTTTTGAGATTCTAAAACAATTTCTCTAATTTCTTCTTGTTTTTCTGTAGAAACAGATGTTCGAGTACAATCTGAACAGTAACCATTCCACTTAGCTCCCCAATCAATTAAAACATTATCTTCAACTTTATTTTCAGAAGGTTCTGCGTGAGGAAGGCTGGATCTAGTGCCAGATGCAACTATGGTGTCAAATGCCTCTTTTTGAGAACCATTAGATTTCATATGGTGATTGATTTGATTGGCAACTTCCCATTCTTTTCCTTGTAATTTTAATGATTTTATAGAGATTTCAGCGATGCTTATGGCCTTTTCAATATATTTAACTTCTTGAGGGGTTTTAATCATCCTTAGTTGGTTAACAGTGTCACTAATGACTATTTTCCAATCCCCTCTGAGATTTTTACATGTTCCTAATGAAACAGAACTTTCCAGACCAACAGTTTTAATTCCATCTTTCTTTAAAAGTGTTTTAATTTCTTTAAAAGATTTAAATTCTTCTACAGGGATTTTAGAAATAATATTTGCTTCTTCTAAGTCCATTTTTGATGCGAAAAGAATAGGTTCTTCTGTAAAAAGAACCATTGAAAAACTGGAAGGACTGAAACCAGATAAGTATGCAATATTCTCATTTTTTAAAAATAATAAAGTTTGAATATTTTCCAATTCCATTTTATGATTAATAATATCAAAATCCATTTTAAAATCTCCAATAATAGTCCAGTGAATTTAATATACTGCTGAATGTTCGTGCTAATTACTAAATTCACCATTAAATAAATTAAATAAAGTTAGAGTATAATAAAATCCATGCCGCTGTTTTAAATGGAATATTTATCCATAGCAGATTTTATTAAATCAAATAAATCATCCATAACCTCGGAAGGGATTTCACGAGCAATTGGCTGAGGCACATATCCAAAATCAGGATCTTTAAAGGTAATTCCCTGATATTCTACTGAATCTTTATATCGGGGAATGAAATGCCAGTGAATTTCAGGTTTAGGATTTTTTGCTCTGAATGCTGCATTTTTAAAGCAGCTCCAATTAAATAAAGATGGGTTTAATATTTCTGCCAGTGCTTTTTCCATCATTTGAACTATTTTTCCAAATTCGATCCATTCTTCATTATTTAATTCCATTAAATCCCTGCACTGTCTTTTAAGCGAGACAACACAGGTACCTAAGTACCGCTGACTGGGAGCTAAAAAAATTATCCAGTATTCAGTTTCTTGGACTTTTTTACCATAAAACCCGTCAATTGCACAATATTCACATTCATTCATTATAAAAATCCCCTAAAAAAATTAAGATTATTTTATAAATAATATACCCCCAGCAAATATAAATAATTTATAAATTTAGGCCTATTTTCACGACTTTTTTTTGTAATTAATTATATAATATTTGAGAAACAATATAATTAAAAATTAAAATCCATTTTGACATATTTTAATTATGAATTTAATAATTGTGAGTGGTTAAATGCTTCCTCAGTTAGAACTTAGAAAATTTGTAACCCCTGAATTTATTTTTGGAGATGGAGCACGCCTTTTTGCGGGTAGATATGCTAAAAACTTAGCAGCTAAAAAGATATTAATTGTTACTGATCCGGGGATAATAAAAACTGGTCTGGTTGATGAATTAAGTTATACATTAACTGAAAAAGATTTAGAATATGAAATATTCTCCAATGTAACACCAAATCCTCGAGATTATGAGGTCATGGAAGGTGCAGAAGTATTTTCAAGTGAGGAATGTAATTTTATTATTGCCTTAGGTGGTGGAAGCCCTATGGACTGTGCAAAAGGCATTGGAATTGTTAGTTCCAATAAAAAGCATATTTTAGATTTTAAAGGGGTCGATAAAGTTCCAGTGCCCTCACCCCCATTAATTTGTATTCCCACTACCGCCGGATCATCTGCAGATGTATCCCAGTTTGCAATAATTTTAGATACTGAAGAAAATTTAAAAGTGGCCATTGTAAGTAAAGCAGTTGTTCCCGACATTGCATTAATTGATCCATTTACTACATTAACTATGGATCGCCATTTGACTAGTGTAACTGGTTTTGACGCATTGATACATTCTATAGAATCATATGTATCCAATGCAAGCTCACAGATAACTGATTTACATGCTCTGGACTCCATAAAAATAATAAACCAAAATATTTCTCCTGTGCTTAATGATCTTAAAAATTTAGAATTTAGAAGCAACATGATGATGGGTAGTTTAGAAGCAGGTTTGGCCTTTTCAAATGCTAGTTTAGGTCTCGTACATGCTATTGCCCACAGTTTAGGAGGAATAGTAGATTTATCTCATGGAGAGTGTAATGTTGCCGTTTTAGAATATGTGGTTGATTTTAATTTCTATTCATCTCCTGAAAGATACATTGAAATTGGTGAGGCCCTAGGAATCAAATTTAATGGTTTAGATATCAATGCTAAAAAAGAAGCTCTACTAAATAAATTGAAAGAACTGAAACTTTTATGTGAAATGGATTTTAATCTCGGTGAAATGGGTTTAGAAGAAAAGCATATTGTTCCTCTGGCTAAAAATATCATTAATGACCCATGCGTAGTCACCAACCCCCGAAAACCATCTGTAGAAAACATTGCGGAGATTCTTAAAAATGCCCTCTGATATTCCAGATGAATGGTCCACACTTAGGGAAAAAATTATTGGTTTAGGTGAAAAATCAATAAAAAAAAGTTACTATCCTGAATTACAAGAACATTTAAACGAATTAAAACGATTTAGAACTCTTTTAGATCAAACTAATGATGCTATTTTTCTAGTTGAAGTTTCATCATTTTTATTAACTGATTTGAATCAATCAGCCTATGAACAATTAGGTTATTCACCTAAAGAATTAATTAAAACATCCATTATTGATATTGTAGCTCCAGAAGACAGACAGAAGTTTATTAATATTTTTTCAATTCCAGACCGCCCTATTTCTAAAAAAAAATTAAAATTTAAAGCTTTTTTTATTAAAAAAGATAATGAACTCATGCCTATGGAAGTCAGCACCCGTATGGTCTATTTTAGTGGAATTTTATATTCAGTAATGGTTGCCCGAGACATTAGAGACCGAATTGCTGCAGAAAAAACCTTGAAAGAATCAGAAGATTATTACAGAACTATTTTTGAAAATACTGGATCTGCCACGGTTATTTTAGAAAAAGACACCACCATATCTCGTGTAAATACTGGTTTTGAAACCCTTACCGGTTATTCAAGAGAAGAAATTGAAGGTAAAAAAAGCTTTAAAGACTTTTTACATCCTGAAGAATTACCTAAAACTTTAAAATATCATCAAATGTGCCGAAATAAGATAGAACTGGCACCAAAAGAATATGAAACCATTGGTTTCAATAAAAATGGTGATTTGAAATATGTGGTTGCTACCATAGCCATCATACCTGGAACTGACAAAAGTTTAGTTTCCCTAATGGATATAACTGCTCGAAAAGCAGCAGAAGAACAGATAATCAAATCATTAGAAGAAAAAGATGTTTTGTTAAAAGAGATTCACCACAGAGTAAAAAATAATCTTCAAATAATATCCAGCCTTTTAAATTTACAAGCATATCATATTAAAGACCCAGCAGATCTTGAAATTTTTAAAGAAAGTCAAATAAGAGTGAAATCCATGGCCCTAATCCATGAACAACTTTACCAATCTGAAAATTTAGCCAGTATAAATTTTGCGGAATATATTAAGAACATAACCAGTCAGTTATTTAATTCATACTCATCCCCAACCACCACCATCACCCTAAATCTGGATTTACAGGATGTAAACCTGGAAATAGAAACTGCCATCCCCTGCGGCCTAATAATAAATGAGCTGGTGAGCAATAGTTTGAAGCATGCTTTTAAAAATAGAAATAAGGGAAAAATAAACATATCTCTTAATCAGGATTCAGAAAATGTTGTTCTGTCAATTTCTGATGATGGAGTTGGTTTTGACCTGGGGAAAATAAATATTAGTGACTCGTTGGGCCTTAAACTGGTTAAAACTTTAGTAAACCAATTAGATGGTTCTTTAGAAATAAGAAGTGATGAAGGCAGCAGCTTCTTAATTATTTTTAATGCAGCGGTTTATAAAATATAGAATTTAAAAATAACATAATTAAATCCATTTTTCAATTTTATTGTTCTGGTTAAGTTTTATATTTGTTAATTAATTTGTTTAATTTAGATTATTTTTTATTATAATTAAATTAATAAAAAAAATTTTTAAAACAATGTTTTTATTTTAATAACAATAGACAAATTGTAATAGAAATCATTATATGTTAAAATTAGGTTCTATTAATTATGGTAAAATTTAGTTCAAGCGAAATTAGAGATATTCTCATTTCCATGCTAGTAATAGCTGGAGTATTTGCTTACATATTAAGCGAAAGAAACATTAATTTAGCAATTAATTTGTTTCCTATTACTTTAATCGCCGTAGGGCTTGGATTTGTACTGCATGAACTGGCTCATAAATTTGTAGCCATACACTACGGATTCTGGGCAGAATACAAACTGTGGGCAGAAGGACTAGTACTAGCCATTATTACATCATTCTTTGGTTTTGTATTTGCTGCACCCGGTGCAGTTTATATTCACGGAGAATATATCTCTGATGAACAAAATGGAAAAATTTCACTGGCAGGGCCTTTAACCAATATTTTCCTAGCACTGATATTCCTGGGATTATTAAGTATTTCATCTGCTTCACCTATTTTACAAACTATTGGTTTTATTGGATTCAGTATAAATAGTTTCATAGCTTTATTCAATCTAATTCCATTTAGTGCATTAGATGGAGCCAAAATATTGCGTTGGAATCCTATAATTTGGATATTGACTGCTGCCGTAGCATTTATTATGACATTTAACCAGTACATCCATCTATTCTAATCAACTTACAAATTAATTATTTCAAAAAACGGTGACCCTCATGTTCTCAAATGTACCTGTAAAGTATTTTAGTTGCACTCATCGTGCTATAAACCCTTCTCAAACCATTGAAAAGGTTGAAAGTAAATTAAAACAAGCAGGAGTTACCCGTGTAACCGAAATAACACATTTGGATCGTGTGGGAATACCAGTATTCTCTGCAATAAGGCCTACTGCTCAGGACGGTGCCGTGAGTATTTATGCTGGTAAAGGGGCCACTAAAGAGCAGGCCAAAGCTTCCGCTATGATGGAAGCTTTTGAAAGGTATTCTGCTGAAAAACAAGACTGTGATAGCGAAAAAATAATTAAAGGAACTTACGAAGAGCTAGAAAATGCCTTAGAGCCATCTTCACTTATTTTACCCCGACGATTGCAAAGCAATCCCCACCACACCAAGCTGGAATGGATAGAATCCGTTAATATTAAAAATGAAGAAAAGGTTTTAATTCCAGCAAATGCAGCATATCACCCCTATCGTTCAAGAAATACATCAAATATCTTTAAATCCAATACCAACGGACTGGCTTCCGGAAATATTGTTGAAGAGGCTGTTTTTCATGGGATGGCAGAAGTAATTGAAAGAGATGCTTGGAGTATTTTTGAAGCCCATAAAAATAAAGTGGAAATTGACGCATCCAGTAGTGAAAATTCTATTATTATTGATCTTTTAGGTAAATTTAAAGATGCTGGAATTGGAGTAAAACTTATTGATTTAACTGCAGACATTAAGGTCCCTACTATCGCTGCTGTTGCTGACGATGACATTTTAAAAGACCCTGCCCTTTTAACTATGGGAGTTGGAACTCATTTAGATCCAGAAATTGCAGCAATAAGGGCCATTACTGAAGTTGCCCAAAGTAGAGCCACCCAAATCCATGGTACCAGAGAAGACACTTCCCGTGCCGTTTTCATGCGAAAAGCAGGATATGAACGAATGAAAAAAATCAATGGCCATTGGTTCAATGAGAGTGAAAAAGTCATAGAATTAGAAAGTATTAAAAATAGGTGTTCTAACTCTTTTAAAGAAGATATTGAAACTACAATGAAACAACTTGCAAAATGCGGACTTAAAGATGTATTTTTCGTCGATTTAACTCGAGAAGAAGTAGATGTTCCAGTAGTAAGAGTGATTATTCCTAGAATGGAAGTATTTTCCGTGGATCCAGAAAGAGCTGGAGATAGGGTCTGTAAAATTATTTAAGTTTTAAATTTAATTTTTTAAAAACAGGTTTATCAGAGTTTTATTTTCTCATTTTATCTATTTTTCAATGATTAATTATAATAATTTTTTTCATATTTTGAGTATGTATAAATGAAGAATTACATTAAAAATTGAAATTTATATTAACTAAAATTTTCAAACTAGTTAAATAATAATAATAATATTTTATTAATTTAATTGAGAGGGAATATGACTGCTTCAAAGAAAATAATAATTTTTACCGGGCCTTCCATTAGTATAGAAGAAGCATCTGAGATTTTAGAAGCTGAATATCGATATCCTATAAAACGAGGGGATATTTTAGAGGCTATTGCAGAATCGCCAGATGTAATTGGAATAATTGACGGAGTATTCCATCAACAGCCAGCAGTTTCCCACCGTGAGATACTGGAAGCACTTAAAAATGGAATTGTGGTGGTGGGTGGTTCTAGCATGGGTGCTTTAAGGGCTTCTGAGCTGGATGAATTGGGAATGATTGGAATAGGTTATGTTTATCAGCAATATAAAACAGGAGCCGTGGAATCAGACGATGCCGTGGCGGTGATTTTAAATCCCCAAACACATGAACAACTTTCAGATTCATTGATTAGTATTGACTATAATTTAAAAAAAGCTAGAGATGCTGGGATTCTATCTAACCGGGAACTTGAAGAATTGCTAGATATTTCCAAATCCATATTTTACCCCAAGAGAACTTATGAAAAGATTTTTAAAGAATCTAATCTTGATGAAAAAGTTATTGAGTCACTTAAACAATATATTCAAGAACATGGATATGACGTTAAAAGAAAAGACGCCATAGAGGTTTTAAAATACATTAAAAATAAATTCATAGATTCAAATTAAAGATTATGTCTATTATAAATCGATTATAATCCAAATATAATCATTTTAAAACTTAAAAAACTTTAAATTAAGTAATTAATATTGAAAAATAGTTAATCTAACTAAAAAATAGTAAAAATATCAATATACAAATTAATGATAACATTTCAATAATAAAAGGTGATTTTGATGGAAATGACAGAAAAAATTAGGCAAGTTAAAGCAGAGCTTAAAAATCAGAAAATGATAATTGCATTTTCAGGAGGGGCCGACAGCACATTACTAGCCAATATAGCCTCAAAAATCACTGGAGAGTTCCTTTTAGTTACTGTAGATAATGGAGTGCTACCTAAAGACTGCATAAACAATGCTAAAAAGATTGCAGATGAAATTGGATTATCACATGAGGTGGTAATAGAAAATTTTATGCAAGATCCTAATTTTAAAGCTAATAATTCTAATCGCTGCTTTATATGTAAAAATAAGATGTATAGCAAGTTAGAAGAAATTGCTAAAGAGAGAAATTTTCCCATAATCACCGATGGAACTAATATCAGCGATCTGTTAGAAGATAGGCCTGGATTAATGGTTAATTATCAAAAAAATATTATAAGTCCTTTGGTAAAAGCTGGAATAAGTCGCGAAGATGTTTTAAATTATTTAAATGAAAATAATATTAATTATTCCGTGTCCACAACTTGTATGGCCACCCGAATATCAACCGGGGATGAAATAACTACCAAAAAAATCAACAGGATATCTTATGCTGAATCTTTAGTAAAAACACTCTCTAAAAATGATATAGTGAGAGTTCGAGATCAAAAAGATGTGGCTCAAATTGAGATAGTAGATATTGAACTGATATTAAATTCAAATGTTTTAAAGCATATTGATGCTGAATTAAAGGCCGTAGGTTTTGAAAGAGTCACTTTAGACATTGGAAGTGCTAAGAAAGAGAAGAAGGATCTAGTGGTTTACAAACCCTGCAAGGACGAGAAAAATAAAATAATGTTCGAAACTGAACTTCCCTATGAAATTGACATAAAAAACACTTGTAAACAGTTGGAAATTCTGGGTAAATTAAAGTGCTCAGAATCAATGGGGATTGCTATGTGCGAAATTGAAGGGAGGAATGTGACCGTTTTTAAAAATGGTAAAATTGTGGCCCGGAAGGTCCAAGATCAAGAAGATGCTGAAAAAATTCTAATAAAGGTTTTACCTAGAATTAGAAGAATTATTCAAAATTAATTTTTAAACATATTGAATTTAAAATATTTACTAGCAATTATAAATTATATTTTGTAGAAATAAACTAAATTATATTTTGTAGAAATAAACTAAATTATATTTTGTTAGAAATAATAAAAAAATAACTTTTAAATTCTATATAAAAGAGTGAAGAATTATTAGTTAAAACTAAGAATCTATTGGAATTATAATGTCTTCCTTACATTTTCTTTAATCTTTCTTCTGAAACTAGTTAGTTTAGAAAAGGACCCTCTATCATCTGGACCTTCTAATGCCAAAACATCCCCAATCAATTCAAAACTTATTTGATCAGCACCAATTTCATTGAAAGTTAGAATAACTATAGATGATTTTTCCAAACCATCATTAGTTTCAATGTCATAATCAATTAAAAGCTCATGATTAGGTAAGACATCGTAAATGACCTTTTTTACGGCATTTTCAAATAATTTTAGAAAAGTTTCTACCTCAGGAAGGCCCTGCCACCAACAATATCCCCATAAAAGCTTTAACTGGATATTTCTAATTGAAACTTCGCCCTTGTTTTTAGCAGCTACTTTAATTACACCGTGCGAAGCAGTTATTCTCAGACTTGGTGAATTTGATAAAGTTACTGAATCTTCCATATTAATCATTTAATGCCCTAATAAGATCTGTAGCCCTTACCAGACCAACTAATTCTCCTTCCACATTGGTTACGGGTATTTGTTCTATGTTTCTCTGTTTCATTTTTGAAGCACAGGTAGATACAGAAGTTCTGGTGTTAACTGTGACCATATCCGATGTGGCAACATCTTTAACGTCCTTATCAGAAAATTTAAGATGGTTTTTAATAACATAAAGAACACTTTTGCTGTCCCAAGACCATTTGTCGCCTTCAGTACCTACAGAAGTATTGTGGACTGTTTTCTCAGATACAACTTCACTTTCATTTAAAAAATCAGTTTCAGTAAGCACACCAGTTAATTTCCCATCTTTATTTAGAGAAAGGAGTACTTTTAAATTAAAAAAACGCATAATTTCAAATGCTGTGCTTAATGGAGTCATTTCCCAAGTAGTAGGAATTGTTTTAACCATGTAACCTTCTACAGGATCGTTGATTTCAATTTGAGATAGTGCATCTGCTATTAAATCATATGCTGTGATAATACCCACTAGTTCATCATCATCAACTACTGGAACTCTCCTTATATTGTTCTCAATCATTTTAGAAGCCACTTCACGTACGTCCTCGTCAGAAGAGGTAGTGACAGGATCTCTAGTCATGATAAGCGCTATTTGTTCCTCATCAGGATTCCCAACCAGATCAGAACGGGTTACTATACCAACAAGTTTTTTAGTTCCTTCTTTGACAACAGGCACTCCAGATACATTGGTCTTTCGCATAAGACTCATTGCATTGGCACGATTGCCGGGAACTTTTACATAATGAATTTCATCAGACATAATGTCTTTTACTAGCATTATTACACCAACTACAGTTTATTAATATGTTTAAATTAAATAAATTAAAAAAAATCGGTAATTTATATTATTTAATGAACTACTAAAACTGGACAAATAGATGACCTAACGACATTTTCGGCCACACTTCCCAATAGGAATCTATCAAGACCATGTTTTCCAGAAGTTCCAACAACCACCAGATCAATTTCTTCTTCTTTAATTGTCTTTACAACTACATCCGCAGGAGAGCCATCTTCATTTCTTAAAGTGATTTTAATGTTATTATCATACTCTTCAACTATTTTAGCAACAGCTTCCAAGGATTTAGCAGCTTCCTCCTGAAGCATTTCTTTAATTCTGACAATTACATCATCTAAAGGAAGACCTATTAACGAAGACGTATCAGTTACACCCAAAGCAATTATTTCAGCACCACTAGCCTTAGCAATCCATAAAGCATGTTCGGTAGCTTTATTAGCATATTCAGAACCATCGGTTGGCAATAGAATTTTTTTGTACATTGGCTCACCTCATATATACTATCTTACCTTTCCTAATTAAACATATTATATTTTTCGATTCAGTTCTATTGATAATAGAAAGCCATGGATTTTTAGATAACTGTTTAACCAGCATAATATCTGCCACACAATCTTCTTTTATAATGCCAGAATCAATATCTATGGCCTTAGAAACGTTAGTAGTTGCCATTTTAAGGACATCTGAAGGTGATAAATATTTTTTAGAATATCCACGAGTAGTTTTAAGTGCATATTCCATTTCTCGAAACATGTTTGGAGAATTGAACATTAGATTATCAGTTCCCAAAAGGATATTGATTTTATTATGTAATATGTCAGATATAGGAGGTATCCCAACAGAAAGAGTACCATTTGACCGTGAACAGCAAACTATAGATGCATCAATGGAAGATATTGCATTAAAATCTCTTTTTTGAGGATGAGTAAAGTGAATCAGAAGTTTAAATCCACTTTCTACAGCCCTTTCAACTTCACTTTTCCCAGTACACACAATTGAATCTTTTTGAACTTTTTCGTGTTCGGCTACATGAATAGAAGCAATTTTACCCTGTTTTTCACATTCCTCAACGATTATTTTGGCGGTTTCATCAGTTATTTCTCCAAATCCACTGGGAGCAATACCATCACAGTGTTTTAAGATCTTTTTCAATTTTGATCGAACTTCGCTATCACTAGCTTCTGAATCAAAAATTACTGGATCTCGGCCCAAAACAATTTTATTAATAGGAATATCTTCTGAGGCCTTTTCCAATAATTTAATTCCATCAATTCCACCTTCCCGGTAATCAATAAAAGTTGTGGTTCCAGTATCAAGCATATCCCACATGGCATTTTTCATAGATTGAATTAAATCTTTAGAAGAACTTGATTCTAAAATTTGGTGTTTAATGCCATTAGGGGGCTTTACTATGTCATCTATGGACTTTCCGTCACCTTCATCCATGGCCACTGCGTCCCCGATATGAGTATGGGCATTTATAAATGATGGTAGAACAATGCATCCACTAGCATCAATTTTATCAGATGATGAAATTTTTTCAGTAGTGATTTCGCGTATCACACCATCTTCAATTGCTATATTCACTTTTTCAGGAATTAAATCCCTTCCAGTAAGTACCAGACCATTTTCTATAACTATCATGAAATCAAACCCGATTGATAGATGAATATTGGATAAATGAAATAATAAAACTATTACAGAAATATTTATGTGTTTTTCTAGTACAAATAATTTGAATTAAAAATAAAATCAAATATGACTTAATTCATTTAATTTGTAAGGCCTAAAATGAACTAATTGAGTAAAATTAATTAATACAAATTACTTCAAGATTTTAAAAAATTAAAAGAAATTATAAACGAAATAATTGAATAATAAGCTAAAATAAAAAATAGAACATAAAAAGCTAGAAGCTTCTTACGTTATTGGTCTCACTTTTTTCAGATACTCGGTTAGTGTAGTCAACTTTGGCCTTTCCATGTTTATAGTAATATTTAGTAATTTTTACCGTTGTTGAATATCCTGGTTTTAATGATTTGACATATACTTGTCTGTAATGTTTTTTTGAAGATTTAGCAGGCCATATTCGTACATAAACCCCTTTAGATGTGGCCGTTCCTTTGTTTTTAATTTTTATATATCTTTTACTGCCAGATTTTTTAATGGAAGCTATGTAAAGATCTGGTTTTAAAACAACTGTTGTTCCCACGGTAATCAATTTGGATGCAGTATAAGATTTACCATAGCTATCTGTTGCCTTAAATTTGACCTTATAAGTTCCATTTTGACCATAAGCATGATAAGCAGCAGCACTTGTAGATTTAGATCCATCTCCAAAGTTCCAATCTAAGGTTAAGTTTGTATCCCCATCAGGATCATAAGCAGAACCTGTGAAACTAATTAATGTTCCTATTTTTAGTCCAGAAAGAGGAGTATATGAAAAACTTGCTTTAGGAGCCTTAGAATTGTACCATGCTAATGCAGCAGTAGAATTATAATCTGTAACTTGGCTTAAACTTGGAAAAGTGCCAGCCCAATTACCTGTAAAGGCTACATAGTTATCATAACTTCGATAAATATTAGATTCTGCATATGATGACCGTTTATATAGTTTTTCATCAGAATTTATTTTATTATTCGCATCCCAGAAATTAGTTGCACCTTTTAAAAATGTATCAATTATGTGTCCATTGAAATTAGCAGAAGCATAATAATTAGCTCCTGCTCCCGTGAACATGGTTGCAAAGTTATATATGGTTTCTACTTGATTAGCAACTTGTGTTCCTTCCACATCACCAGTAGAAAAACATGCATGGAGTAAGAATACCGGAATATTTGACTTGAATGGAGCTGTGAATACATCGCCAGACCATCCTTGCCTCATGTTATCTCCAATACCCCAAATAAACTCATTTCCAGAGGTATCAGTGGATGGAGCGTATCCTACTAATGAAAACGGAGGTGTGGCAGTCCCACCATTTCCATTATAATGTCCATACTGATACCCACCATGACCAATATAAATAACTGCATCTGCGTTGTACATGGCCTTTAAAATGTTAGTTGAAGTTGCATTTTTACCATAAAGCTCAACTAATTTATCTCCAGTGTATCCTTTAGCCTTTAGCATATTAGCTATTTTTATAGAATCCTCGAGATAACCATAAGGACCAGTAGGTAAATCATCACTTGGGGCCCCAATAATAACTATTTGGGCCTGTGCAGTTGGTAACGTTGCCAAACCGAACACTAAAAGCGAAGCTAGGAGTGTTAAAAAAAGTAAATAACCTTTAAATTTCTTATTTTTTCCATCCATAGTATTACCTCCCCATGATTTTTAAATAATCGAATAATATTAAGTTTTTCTTTAATTTCATTTTTTTCACAAGTATATAAAATTATTGTATATAATTCTATTTATTCACCAATATAATATATTTCAGTTAATTAATGTGAGATTGTTCACCAAAAACAATTAGAAATTTTTTTAGTGTAAATATAAACAAAAAAGACGAAAAAATAATTCTTAAAAAAGTTTTTTAAATAACAAATAAAGTTTAAAAAAAGAATTAGAGGTTATGGTATTCATTGAGTGACTTAACCACAATTTTCCCATCTTTTACTTCTTCAATAGCATTTAAAGCAGCACGAGCACCAGCTAAAGTTGTCACATAAGGAATTCCCAACTCTATAGCCATTCGACGAATAAGGTAACCATCATCAGCAGATTGTTTTCCAGAAGGAGTATTTATAATAAGGCCAATCTCTTTATCTAATATAGATTCTCGTATATTCGGAGATCCTTGACTAACCTTCCTTATGACTTCAATATCCGCCACATTTTCCACTGCTTTGGCTGTTCCTCGAGTAGCAACAATATCAAAGCCCAATTCATCAGCTTTCTTTACAATATCCTGAATCTTATCCTTATCTGCATCCCGAACACTGATAAAGACTTTTCCTTCAGTTAAAAGATCCATGTTGGCTGAAAGTTGAGACTTATAATAAGCCAGACCAAAGTTGTCATCAATACCCATACTCTCCCCAGTGGATTTCATTTCCGGACCTAAGATTGAATCAGACTCGGGCAATTTAATGAATGGAAAAACAGATTCTTTTACTGCCACGTGGTTGATTTTAATTTCATCCTTAAGTCCTAAATCGCCCAATTTTTTGCCAATCATGAGTAATGCTGCAATTTTGGCCAGTGGAATACCCACTGCTTTACTAACGAAGGGTACTGTACGGCTGGCCCGTGGATTGGCTTCCAATATGTAAACCTTCGGTTCATTATCAGAGTCCATTTTTACAGCGTATTGGATATTCATTAATCCAACAACTTCTAATTCCAGTGCCAAATAATGAGTATATTCTTTGATAGTGTTTAAAGTATCTTCGGGGATACTTTGTGGTGGAATAACACAGGCTGAGTCTCCAGAGTGAACACCCGCTTCTTCAATGTGTTCCATGATTCCTCCAATGAATACGTCTTCCCCATCACAGAGAGCATCCACATCAACTTCAATAGCATCTTCCAAAAATTTATCCACCAGAATCGGATGCTTTGGAGAAACTTTAACGGCTTCTTTCATGTATTCTCGAAGTTCATCATCATCATAGACAATTTGCATGGCCCGACCACCCAGCACATAAGATGGACGTACCAGAACAGGGAATCCTATCCTTTCAGCTACTTTTCTAGAGTCTTCAAATGATTTAGCTATTCCATAGGGGGCCTGAGGTATGTCCAGTTTTTCCAACACTTGAGTAAATTGTTCCCGATCTTCCACCCGGTCAATACTCTCGTGGGGAGTTCCCATAATTTTAACACCTTCTTCAGCAAGAGGAACCGCCAGATTAATGGAAGTCTGTCCTCCAAACTGTACCACAACACCTTCTGGTTTTTCCTTGTCCATTATCCCCATAACATCTTCCAGGGTCAGTGGCTCAAAATATAACTTACCAGATATGTCATAATCCGTACTTACAGTCTCTGGATTGTTGTTAATAACTATAGTTTCTACACCCGAATCTTTAAGGGCTAAAGAAGCATGAACACAACAGTAATCAAATTCAATTCCTTGTCCAATCCGTATAGGGCCTGCGCCAATAATGGCAATTTTCCGCTCATTGGAAACAGGCACTTCATCTTCCATATCATAAGTACCATAATAATAAGGAGTTTTAGCTTCAAATTCCGCAGCACAAGTATCTACCATTTTATAAGTTGGTACTATTCCGGCGTCTTTTCGAAGTTTTCGAATTTCTGATTCTTCTAAACCAGTTATGACAGCTAATTCAGCGTCAGCAAAGCCCATTTTCTTGGCCTTATGCATTAATATAGGGTCTTGAATAGAATCAGCATTTAGCTGCGTTTCAAAATTAACTATATTCAATATTTTATATAAGAAAAATTTGTCAATTTGAGTAATATGATGAATTTCATTTACACTGGTTCCCTGCTTTAAGGCCGTGTAAACCTGGAACATTCGCTCATCAGTAGGATTGGCCAGATCATCCCTGGTGAAAGAAACCTCTTCAAAACCGTATCGACCTATATCCAGAGAACGTATTGCTTTGTGCAGAGATTGTTCAATAGTTCGTCCAATGGCCATTACTTCACCAGTGGACTTCATTTGCACCCCAATTTTCTTACTTATACCTTTAAACTTGTCAAATGGCCATCGCGGTATCTTGACCACCACATAATCAAGTGTGGGTTCAAAAGAAGCAGGAGTTTCCTTGGTAATGTCGTTCTGGATTTCGTCCAGGGTCATTCCAATAGCAATTTTTGCTGAGATCTTGGCAATAGGATAACCAGTCGCTTTAGAAGCTAGGGCACTGCTCCTGCTCACACGAGGATTTACTTCAATTACCTTGTAATCCCCAGTTTCCGGGTGTACGGCAAACTGTATATTACAACCGCCCTGGATTTTTAAGGCCCTTATAATTTTAAGGGCCGCGTTTCTCAATCTCTGGTTTTCTACATCACTTAAGGTCTGGGAAGGGGCCACCACTATACTTTCCCCAGTGTGTACTCCCATGGGATCAATGTTTTCCATGTTACAAATAATAATACAAGTGTCGTTTTTATCCCTAATTACCTCGTATTCAAACTCTTTCCAACCCATTACTGATTGATCTATGAGTACCTGGCTGATATAACTCATGTCCAGGCCAAGGGTGGCAATTTCAATAAGTTCTTCTTCTTTATATGCCACCCCACCACCAGTACCACCCAGGGTAAATGCAGGTCGCACAATAACAGGGTATCCAATATCTTTCACTGCTTCTAACGCTTCATCAATTGATTCTACAGCTTTGCCTTTAGGTACTGGCTCATTGAGTTCTTTCATGAAACTGTCAAATAAGTCCCGGTCTTCTACATTGCGTATGGTCTCCACAGTAGAACCCAGTACTTGAACTCCTTCCAAGGCATTTATTTCTTCCAAGCCAGTGACCACATTTAGACCAGTTTGTCCACCCATAGTAGGTAACACCGCATCCGGTTTTTCCTTTTCAATGATTTTAGCCACTATTTCTGGTGTTAATGGCTCCACATAAACGCTGTCTGCCATATCCATATCAGTCATAATGGTAGCAGGGTTACTATTTACCAGTACAGTTTCAATACCTTCTTCTTGTAAAGATTTACACGCTTGAGAGCCAGAATAATCAAACTCAGCGGCCTGACCTATCTGAATGGGCCCTGAACCTATTATGAGTACTTTTTTTATTTTTTGATCCTTAGGCATTCCTATCCCCGTTTTATTTTATCCTTTTTTAATGATTTATAGAATTTAAGAAATGAAATTTAAGAAATTTATTAGAATTTTATTGATTTTCAAGGATTAATAATCCATATTAAATAATAATTTTAATTATGATTAATTTTTAAATTTTTAATCTGTTTTATGTTCAGTAATCTCTCATTGATTTAACAAACATATCAAAGGTAAATTCAGTATCATGAGGACCAGGCCCGGCTTCAGGATGGTACTGCACGCTACTAACCGGCAGTTCTTCGTGCTCTATTCCTTCAACTGTGCCATCATTTAAGTTGATTTGAGTGACATTTATTGGTTTATCAATTATAGAGTCAGGGTCTACGGAAAAGCCATGGTTTTGAGAAGTTATGGTTACTTTTCCAGTTTTTAGATCTTTGACTGGCTGATTTATTCCCCGGTGTCCAAATTTCATTTTGTAAATCTTAGCCCCGAAAGCCAGAGAGATTAATTGTTGGCCCAGGCAAATTCCAAATACAGGTAGCCTTTCTGCCAGTTTAGGAATAACATTTATGGTTTCTTTTACACGAGTAGGGTCACCAGGGCCACTGGAGATGAGTACAGCGTCTGGGTCGTGGTCCAGTATTTCTTTTAGATGTGTGTGGTATGGTAAAACAGTTACACCAACTTTTCGGTTTAATAGAGCATTTATACTGTTATTTTTTATGCCACAGTCAACAATAACCACTCTTTCTGAGAATTCTTCTCCCAGAATTTTTGGTTCCTTAACACAGACCTTATCCACTAGATCCATTTGAGTAATATCCTTTTGAGAAACAGTCATTTCCAATAATTCGTTGTCAGAAACTTCTGTAGTTGCTAGAGCCCCTTTCATGGTTCCCCGTTCTCTTATTTTTATGGTTAATGCTCGAGTATCAATTCCACCTATACCTGGAATTTTAAATTCGCTTAAAAAGTCAGATAATCCTTTTTCAGAAAGCCCATGGGAAGGATGAATACATTCTTCTCTTACAATAAATCCTTCGGCCTTGATACCTTCAGACTGGTACCACTCAGTACTTGTACCATAATTACCCTGTAATGGATAAGTTGTCATTAATATTTGGCCTTTATATGAAGGATCCGTAAGGGATTCAACATAACCAGTCATTCCAGTGGCAAATACCACTTCTCCTGTTTTAATTGTTTCATAACCAAAACTTTCTCCTGTGAGAATAGTTCCGTCCTCTAAAGCAAGTTTTGCCTCTTTTACCATTTAATCACCATATAATTGATAAGTAAGTTAGATAATTTGATTTTTGATAGTTTAATAACATCGAATTCCATGGATTATTAAATCCCAATAATCTAATAAT
>JAHFBZ010000105.1 GCA_023249725.1 Methanobacteriaceae archaeon | reverse complement strand
TTAAATCATTTGAAAATCCTGAAAATATCGTATGCATCCTATCCCGAGGAGAAACAGGTTTTATTGACTCTGTTGAAGGATTGGGGATGCCATTTGCCTGCCATAGGGTTCTTTTAGAGAAATATCTTCCAGATTATTCAGGTAATATTAATCCTGTACTGAGGGAAATGATAAAAGATGGTGTGGTTTTTTATGGTCTGGAATGTGAAAATAAATTAGAACTGGTTAATATAAATCGTATGGTGGATTATGAATTAATTTTAAGGGATTTTAAGGACTAGATTTATAAAAATTGAATAATATTATATTAAATTATTCAGTCAGTATAAAAAGGATATATTACAATAAATTTTTAAACTTATTTAGGATTTAATAGAAAAAAAGTATAAATTTTAATAATATTTGTTAATAATGGTTACGCATTTAACTTATCTCACCTAATGCATTGACCACGCAACCAATATTTTCTCCATTAAGGCCTACAATAACCTCTTCATCTTTAATATCAGCAAATTTACGTGATCCACTGCATCCTAATGTAATATTTGCGGTTTTTCTTAAAAATGGGCCGGCCACTGCATCAGCACATATGGATTGGATTCCTGCAAAGTTGGATTCTACTCTTCCACCAAGGGTGTAAACTAGGGCCTGGGATAATTTCATGGCCTGTGCTGGATTAGAAATAATTACTATTATATCTGGATGGAAATTAGCTTTTTCTAGCGGAGCATATACTAAAGCATACATCATATTTTCGATTTTAGGGATGGCATCCATGGTCCTTTTGGCAGATCCCAAACTGGAAAATCTTCCTAGTTCATAATAAAATTCACCGGTTTTTACTTTTTCTGGGGCATCCATAAGTCCAATGGCTGTAGCCCCACCTTTACAAAGCTGTTCATCGGCAGTCGCATAAAAAGTTTCTCCTTGAGCTGCTTTTTGTACCATTTCACAGTGCCGAACACTTTTCGATATCTTTGGAATATCTTTTGGCAGGTCTTTTTCCCTTAAAACAAATTTTATGGCTACCGGAGATTTCTCTAAACCAAGTGACTTTTTAATCTTTTCTGAAACTTCATCATATCCACTAACTTCACAACTACTTTCCATATTCTCACCATTTTTGTATTGTTTGTTTTATAGCATAAAATTTGGCAATTACAATTGTTATAATACTTTTTGTAGATGTGATAAATCAATTTCAATTAGTTATTATAAATCCTATTTTAAAGATATTTTTAAAAAAAGAATTCTATTTTTTTATTTATATGGAAAAAAGATTATATAAAAATCTTTAATTAAAATTTAAGCTTATCTACTACACTAACAAAGGCCAATGCCTGAATTTTTGTTTTGGTATATGGCTGGTACATATAATTTTCATATATTATGGTTTTAGTTCCAGATTTTACTATAGGTATAGTAACGTATTTAGGGCTGGTTTGAGATTTAGGGAAACTGTAACTTAGCCAGCTTAATTTGGATTTAATTTTTAGAGCAATATTTTTAGAGGCCTTATAGTTGTTAGGGGCAAAAACAAATCTTTTTTTGGGATAATTTCCTCGGTGGGAGTGTACGTCAATAACCAGATTGTATTTTTGTTTTTTTACATTAGGAACCACATAAGAATGGGCTAATTTCTGTCCGTTCATCCTACTTTTAGCATAATTTTTAGCATCTTTAACTGCATTGACTTTATAAATGTAGTAGCAATAGTTAAGGGATTTTTGCTTGCTTATTATAGATTTAAATAGTGCTGAGTGGGATTTATATTCTAAAGGATGTACGCCAATTATATAAGCAATCTTAACTTTAGATGATGTATTTCCAAATGGCCCAATTTTCTCAACATATCCTAGACTGTTGGATCCTAAAATAGTAGAGTTTATATTTTCAACAGCACTGACTCCTCCACTATTATCCGATAAATTGAATGAAATAAAAATTCCGAAAATGAATAAAAACAGTATTATTCCTGATTTTTGATATTTGGATAAATTGGACAAGATATCAGCTCTTAATTTAATTATAATAATCAATTTATTTAGAACATTATATTAAATTTTCTTTTTAATTATCAAAAAGCCTAATTAAAAGAATATTATTATAAATATTCTATAATTATCATTAGATATTAATTTTACTTGTATTTTATTTTGAAAAAAAAATTAAAGTAATACTAAAAATAATATTAAGTATTAATAATATTAAAAATAATCATATTTAATTTTGGTATAATATGAAATGTGTTAGTAAATCTTTATAAATAACAATATTTTTTGTATATCAGTAAATTAATATTATATATAAAAATAAAATCTATTAATAATGTTTATCAAAATCTCAATGCACAAAATTCTTTTATACTTGTTTAAGAATTCTCCATACACTTTAGCAAAAATATATATTATATGGTTAAAACATAACATTAGTATTGTAAAATGTATTGTTCAACCTTCACATATTGAGGGTATGAAAAACTAAGGAAAGTGGTAATATGGATACAACTTTGATATCCACAATCTACTCCATTGAGCCGGTGATGATTTGCATTACCCAATTTTCTCCAAAAAAAGTTATTCTTTTAAGAGAAGATGATGCGCCTGATGAGAAAACTAAAGTGGAACAGATTTTAAATGATACTGTAGGAAAATTTATAGAAATTGTTCCAAAAGAAACTAGTTTATATAATGTCGTAAAAGTCGCTGAAGATACTACAAGTGTCATTGAGGACGAAAAAGCTAATGGTAGGAGAGTAGTGGTTAATATTAGTGGAGGCCGTAAACCTCAGGCCCTGGGTGCTTTATTTGGCTGCTATGCGCGTCACCATGATGTAGAAAGAATTGTATATGTTACTGAAGAAGATAGTGAATTAATTGATTTACCTATTTTGAATTTTGGAATTTCTAAAACTAAAAAAGAAGTCTTAGAGGAACTGCAAAAAGGCGAAACTTCTGTTAAGAATCTGGCTGTTAAAATAGGCATTAGTAGAGGAATGACCTACAACCACATCAGGGAATTAAGGGAAATGGGCTTCATTGCTCGAAATAAACTGGAAATTACCTCCGCGGGGGAACTGGCGGTAATTTAATAATTTTTTTATTTAATATTTATTTTAAAGCAAGAAATCCTATAAATTTTAAGATATTTAAGATAATTATTTTTCAAAATAATTTTATTTATAAAATAAATAATTTTTCAAAAATGTTTAAAATAAAGTTTTAATTGAAATATTATACAATGGAGGAAAAATATATGCCGGTAATCACTATAGATGGGCCCAAATTAACTAAAGAACAAAAAGAAAAGCTTGTAAAATCTTTTTCAGAATCCGCGAGTGAAATTATGGGGCTGCCGGTTCAGGCCATGGTAACCATAATTCGGGAAGTTGAATCTGAAAATGTGGGCAGTGGAAACGTTCTATTGTGTAATAGAGAATAATTATTTTTTTAATTATTGCTATTCTTATTGTATTTTAATATTTATTTGGATTTATTTTTTTTATTTTAATTATATCATACATAGGAAACTAAAGAAGGAATTATATTTATTTTTAATCTAAAATATCCTCACAAACGAAACTAAAGAAGCAATTCACACATCTTCTGCTGGAAAGGGCAGGGAATTCTTTATTATTAATTCCTTGACAGATGGATTGAACATGTGATTCAATATATTGAAAATCCTTTTCTGGAGGATAATAGGTCCGATCATTACTATCAAAGTGATAGGCACACATTTTGTCAAAGTTATACTTCTTTTGCAAGCCATATTCATAAATCTTGAGCTGTAATTCTACTTGTAATCGCTCTAAGGCGGATTCACCACGGGCCTTAAAATCAACCAGTTCCAACTGGTTTTCTGGATTTTTAATAATTAAATCAGTCCTTCCTGTAATTAGAGTATCAGCTTTAAAGAGTGCAAAGGGCTCTTCAGTAGAAATAACTTCTTTAATATAATTTTTCATATTATCGTAGTAAAATACCAGTTTTTTTACCAGATGGGCTTCATTTAACTGATCTTCTAACTCATTTTCATGTAAAGGGGCCCAAGATTTGTCCACAAAGCTTTGAATCTTGTTTTCATCAATATCTTCTTTATCTTGTATGGCTTGATGGATACGATTAAGGCAATGATGGAGTATAGTACCGTATTTCTGTTTTTGAGTGGGCTGGTATTCAAATAAATAATAATAAATCAATTTATAACGAAAAGGACAAGTTTCATAGGTGCTGATAGATGAAAAAGATACTTGAAGTGGATTGTGAGCTACTTCACGTTCCTCACATTTTTCTATAATTTTATCAACATCACAAAATTCTTCAATACCAATATCCTGCTCGATGAACTGCGATTTTTTACCACCGGGAGATATAATTAGATTATCCTGGGCACGGGTCATGGCCACATAGAATAGTCTTCTCTCTTCATTTACCTGTCCATCAGGAATGAACTTTAAAAGTTCAGAGGGTATAGGGAGGATATCTTTATAATGGCTTTTTAAGGGGAATTTATTTTCAGCCGCCCCACAGATAAATACCACTGGAAATTCAAGACCTTTAGCCTGATGCACCGTCATTATTTTCAGTGCTCGTGGATCTTCTAGCATTTCCTCGTCGTACTGAAGTTTTTTTGGTAATTTGAATAAGAATTTTAGGAAGTCCTCTAGGGAAGGTTCTTTGGAAAATTCCTGATATCTTTTAATAATTCCAGAGAGTTTAGACAAATTAAAAAGGACGTCTTCCTTTTCTTCCTGCTCAGATGAATCCCATTTGTTTCTTAAGGAAGATTTATCATTTTCTGCTTGATTTTCAACATAATATTTATCCACATCTAATTTTTCAGTATTTGTAACCTCATCATAAGTCAACCTTTTAAGATAGGTGGAAATATCCAGTAATTTATAGAATATGGATAAAACATCCATTTTATTAGTCTTTAAATCAGTTTTAAAAATATTTAAGGCCATTAGTTTGCTGATATCCTTATTATTTACTATACCTTCCTGTTTGAATTCTTTTTCAGTTTTTAACTGACTTATATTTATAATATTTTTATTCAGGTCTGTAGTTCTGATAGTTCTATCATTCTCTAGAGTACTATCTTCAATTTTTTTTAGAATATCAACTGTTTCAGGACTTATACCCATAAAATCATTTAAAAATAAGTCCAGGTTCCACCATCGGCCCCATCTGGTTTTAAATTTTTTGCCATAATCCTCAGAGTCCACATAATGCATTAAAAAAAGTATGGTCTGAATTTCATCTCTCTTTAAGAATGATTTATCTCCGCGTATGGTGTAGTTAATCTTCTCTTTTTTTAATTCCCTAATAATGGCTCCGGCATGATATTTAACACTTCTAAAAAGTAAAGTGACATAACCATAATGGGGAACAATGCCATGTTCCTTCATATCATGAATTAGCTTTACAATTTGATGTGCTTCTTCCCCTTCAGTGTTGTTTTTGAGGAGCACCAGTTCATTTCCTTTACTGCGCCATGGTTCAATCTCTTTTTCCACCATCCGGTGCTTACTCATGAATAATTCAGAGGCCTTTATGATATTTTTAGTAGACCGGAAGTTTTTATTTAACCGAACTATTTTTGTTTCTGGATATTTTTCAGGAAATTTAACAAAATTAAAGATATTGGCCCCTCTAAATGAATATATGCTCTGATCGTCATCACCCACCACACAGATATTGTTTTGGGGAGTGGCTATTAACTGGAAAATCTTATCTTGCAGGGAGCTGGTGTCCTGATACTCATCAATAAGTAAAAACTGATATTTATTCCTTAAATCATTTAAAATATCTTGATTATTTTCTAAAATGTCTAAAACAGCAATTTGAAGGCCTGAAAAATCAATTTTATGTTCTCGGCCTAATAATTCCAGGTATTTTTTATAGGAGAGACAGATTTTTTGATAGGTCTTATTATTAGGATATCTTTCATTGATTTTCTCTATTAAAATATAGGGATCTATTTCATTTTCCCCACATTTATTGTAGAAATCCAGTAATTCCACTAATCTGTCTTCCCGTATATTATCAAACTCTCCTAAATTACTCCTTAAAAACATCAGTTGGCTTTCCTCGTCCAAAACATCAAAGCCACTACCCAGATTATGATATTCTGGATAATCTTCTAAAATAGATTTACAAAAAGAGTGAATGGTGGAAATATGAACATTTTCCGCCTTCTCACCAATCTCATTACTCAAACGGGCCTTTAACTCTTCTGAGGCCTTGATGGTGAATGTGGTGAGTAGT
>JAHFBZ010000104.1 GCA_023249725.1 Methanobacteriaceae archaeon | reverse complement strand
ACAAACCAGAACGACACAACTCCTTAATACCATCCAAAACCTCAGCTAACCCCGGAACATCCCAACCATAAAGCAAATCAAAAAGATCCAACATCTCCTGATAATACCTACGCTCCCGCTCCTCAATACTCCTCTCAATCCTCTCATTCAAACCCATAATAAAAACCTTTTCACCATTGCTATTAAACAAGTATTATTAATTAAATATTATTTTAGGTTATGCATTTGGATCCTGAAGTGGTTTAATAATGAAAACTTTTTCAAAATTACCCCGATCAGGCAAATCACTCTCAAGTAAAAAGCTCACAACAACATCAACAAAAGCCATAGTAGTACCAATTGGATCTGATACAAATTCACCATACCCAATCATTTTTATAGCCAAAGAAATTTTTTCTGCCTTATCCGGGAAAAGCTTAAGTAATAAAGTTTTAAAAACTTCCATACCATAATTAAAACCTACCGTTTGTATTACTGTATCAATACCATTAACAACCTTCTCAGCCCAGGTGCCCTTAATAGCCCGATTCACATCTTTCAAAGCTTGATTTACTATTGTTTTGTATTTATTATTTCCAAACCACTTCGCTATAATTCCAACAGCCTGTGGAACTTTTATATATTGGCCTGCAATCCCACTTAGATATTCCCCAGCGGATCCTAATGGTTTACTTGCTATTTCTATTCCCACTAAGAAAAGAACTTCTGCGGCTAATTTAATAGTAGTTCCAACCCAATCCTCATATTCTTCTGGAGTAGGTTCTGGGCCAGGATCCCCTGTCCAATCTGGCATTTTAGGTGGTTCATTAGGCTTTTTATTATCATTTTGCCCACTATCTTGGCTATTGTCTGTTGGAGTGTAGCTCGTGAAATCTCTAATATAACGGATATCTCTTTGTAATTGAGTTTTAGGAGTGTTATCAGGAGTGATAGAACCACCATCACCGCCGCCGCCATTTCCGCCACCGTTGCCACCACCATTACCTCCATTACCAGATCCACCTGCGCCTCCGGATCCTCCACCATTACCACCGTTTCCTCCGTTGCCTGATCCACCGTTGCCACTACCAGACCCACCATTATCGATTGGTTTTAATCCGTCAAATGCAGAGGAATTAATAACCGTTGGCGTAACATTACCCAGCACACTGGCACAAACCATAGACCAAACCATATGATTATTAGAAATATTCAAATTATCATAAACATCCACCACATGATTAAAACAACCAGCACCCAGAACCTGTAACACTAAATCCAAACTAACACTATCATTCACCAATAACAAACCAGCATCCCACACACCACTGGCCACATCATAAACACCGGGCCCTTGAGAAGATAATAACTTCAAACCCACTGGAATCTTATAATTCAACTTAGCATCACACGATTTAGGGCCTAGATTACTAAGACTAATAATCAGATGAACCGTATCACCAATACCCACACTACTAGCATTACCCGTGATATTCACTGCTAAATCCGTGGCCTCATCCGTCACATTCAAAACATTAACACTAATATCATAAACCACAGATGACTCGGTATTATTTAACCGCTCTAAATTAACTTCAATGTTTTTTTATTTATTAGGAATTTTCTAGCATTATTGAAATAAAATAAATGATATTCCTTGGATTTAAATCCTTAAAAAATAAGCCAAAACTCCAAATAGAATACCATAAACTAATAAACCCACTGCAAATAAGGCATCTCCTAAAAGATAAGTGATTAATAATGCAAGTACCAGTGGAAGGGCAGATAGCATTAAAATAAGTGTAACAAACTTTTCTCCCTTAAAAAACGATTCAGATTCATTACCCGCTTTCCTAAGCACATAAAATCCTGGAATCAAACTTAAACAAATCAAAATCATTATAACTTCAATAATCAAAGCATAATTTGAAAATTCTGCTTGAATAAACTCTAATCCCTCACTTGGAAAATAATAGAGTCTTAAAATATTCTTAATTACCAATAAACTCAGTAAAACTAATGCAATCAAAAATACTTTATTAGACCTCATTTCTTAAAAACCCCTACAAACTTATTTTTACCCTTCTTCTCATAAACCAAACCATCATAATCATCATGACGCAATTTCAATGGAAAATCCATAGGATCCAAATCATTCTCCCGAACAAATTCAACTCCATAATCAATCAAACACTGCACAGCTAATTTAATATCACTATCATACTTCTTCCCAAAGTAATTTCTGCGACGAGTAATCAACCACACAATAAATAAATAGGTAATAGGTGTTCCAATTACTAGGATAGCCAAAACTCCTTGAAAAAAGTCAAAATTGAGGATCATGCCGAATACAAATATGAAAATACATCCTAAACCTAATACCCATAAAATCAACAAAGCAAAAATTTTTAAAGTATCTTTAATATCAAATTTTGTCGCATTTTCTAAATATAGACTTCTGTATTCCCTAGTCTTTTGATAAAGAGCAGAATTATTCTTTACAAAATAATTTCTTTTTTTCTGCTTAGATAACAACTCAAAAAATATACTAAACGAGTAAGGAATTATTCCTATTGGAGCAGGTGGCCTAGAAGGTTCAAACTCCATTAAATATGCAATCAATCCTTCAAGCATTTTAATATTCCTAATATCCTCTGATAGCAAAATTTATCCTCCTTCACGATTTTGGACGACTATAAAATTTATACAATGCCCACATTAATATCAACATTGTTATAATAAATAAAATAGCACTATAAACTAATATGGATGCAGCGAGAATCCCCGTTAAAGTCCATCCCAATACTAGACCCGGAACTGCACTTAATAAAAATGCTAACATATATGTAATTAAAGCCATAGCAGCCAATATATCAAAATCTGGAGATCCGAAAACTTCTTTAAATATGTCCCATATAATTTTTGAGTCATCTTGATTATCATCAGAGGATGATTCATCACTATCAACTTTTGTTCCTGTTGAAACGGATTCTCTAACATTTAAAATATCCTGTCCTAATCTACTATTCGGCTGTGGATTAGGTTTTGGAGGTTCAGGAGGGTTAGGAGTAGGCTGAGGCTCGGGATCTGGTTTAGGTTCTGGTTTAGGTTCAGGAACTGGAGGCGCATTATCAGGCCATTTATAATCAAAATTTTGATAACCTACACCAAAATGATTCCTAACATCTAAAATATAACTAGCCACATTATTACCACCATTAGAATCACTCATGGCCGCAGTGGACCTCCACTTACCATTAAAAACCTTAACAATCGGCTTCGCAGGCACAGCATGTGTACTGGTTAAATCACCATAAACACTCACCATATTCACAAAATAACCAATATTAGTGGCCTGCAAAACCAAATCCAAACTAACACTATCATTAACTAATAACAAACCAGCATTCCACACACCACTGGCCTCATCATAGGCCCCAGGCCCTTGAGAAGATAATAACTTCAAACCCACTGGAATCTTATAATTCAACTTAGCATCACACGATTTAGGGCCCAGATTACTAAGACTAATAATCAAATGAACTGTATCACCAATACCCACACTACTAGCATTACCAGTTATACTCACCCCTAAATCCGTGGCCTCAGAAGTCACATTCAAAGCATTAACACTAATATCATAAATCACAGGTGAATTCAGGCCCTTAATAATCTCTAAAACAGCTTCAACTTGCAAATACCGGCCAGAAGGTGTCATCTTTAGTGATAGGCCATTGCCAGCATCTTCCCAGTTGGACCAGTTAATTTGATCATTAGAACTGCGAACATGCATACTAATACGCGTACCAGATGGTTCATACCCATTCCAGGAAATATTACTCCAGGAAGTGTTTAAAACACCAGAATCATGAACCACACACCATGAACCACTCTGTTGAATACCATTCATTGAAGAAGTAGTCATCTGATTATATCCCACATGCCCTGTATAAACAATCCTCTTAGATAAATCAACACCATTAATAGCTGGATCAATACGATGTATATACTCATCATTATAATCCACAGCCCATATCTTACCATCAGCATCTATAGACAACCCACTAGGCCCATAACCCGGATAAATAGTGGCCTTAACAACACCATCATTAGAAAAACGAGTAACACTATGTGACTCCAGATTAGCTGTCCAAACATCACCATCATCAGTCACAATCACACCACGAGCACCATAAGGAGCACTCTTAGTCCACTCCACCACACCACTACCCGTATTAATCCTTGAAATACAGGAATGCTCATAACCCGTGACAAAAAGATGACCATTATCATCCAAAGCAAGACCATAAGCCCAATGCGGAATATTTATACGAATAAAAGATCCCGTATTCGTATCAAGACGAAGAACATTCCTATAAGGACCAGCAACAGACCAAATCACACCATTATCATCAATAACAGCACCATAAGGAGTGTGGCCTGCAGAAGATACATCAATAGTCCTTAATATCTGACCCGTGGTTCCATTAAGTTGGAAGAATTTTTGCAAACCATAACAACCTACCCAAACATTCCCCTTTGAATCAAGGACCATGGCCAGAGCACCAGGATTAGCCCAATTATTAGCATATCCCCCACCATAAGTACCAGGTGTGTAATTTCCTTCCCTGCCAGGGATGAAAACAGTTTCATAGAGAACACATTCATCACTTCCCCAACCCAGTACCTCACTTCCAGTTATAATCCCATTATTATCCAGATCACGAGAAGTATCAATCACACCATTCTTATTTCTATCAATTCCACTCTCCAGAGCCCCTATTTTAACAATACTACCTATCTGATAATTAGCTACCCAGCAGTTCCCCTTAACATCCACCACAGTACGGGAAGGATTAGCATAATTCACCGGACTGGTACGATAACGGGCCACTTCCTGGCCTGATTTAACATTTACTTTAGAAATAGTTCCTTCATTAATATTAGGTACCCAAATATAATTGTGGGCATTAGATGACTCTGGAAGCTGTAACTTATCATCAGACCCATTAATATTATTAAAGGTACCTTTAGAGAAGTCCTCATCATTCGTATAATTAGTATCAGCCGCCCCTACATTTCCCATGCAGAGCAAGGCCAAGAACAAAACAATAAACAATATCAACCATTTATTAGGCCTGATTTCATTGTTATTTTTATTTAGATATGCTGCAAAGAACAAAAAAAGAATAGCAATGGCAGAAAAATTAATAGGGACTCCAGTCTGCTGCATAGGAACCGAAGAACCATTTCTAGTTTGAGAAGAAGAAATTGCATTTACCTGAGTAGAATTTTGATCATTCGCATTATGATGATTATTAATTGAACCCTGATGAGCTGGACTGGAAGGATTAGACGTATTATGAGTTTTATTACTCTTCAATGGAACCAAAGTCATGGTAACTGTCCCATTAGATGGAATAGAAGTTATAGTCCAGGTGCCTCCTTTATAAGTACCACCCGAGGTTTTAGGCGTATAACCCGAAGGTATAGAAGTTTTCACATTAATATTGAAAGCACCATCTGGCCCAATATTCCTCACAGTCAAAGTAGGCTTACCATTTTTAAGGGAATAATCCAGTTTAATATCTGAAAATGGAACATAGAATTTAATAGTAGCTGGTGGATTAGTCTTAGAGTCATATTCACTGTGGGTTTCATTAGCAGAGTAAGTAATATTTTTACTGGTTAAATTTTGAGTTATATTACCTACAATCTCCAGTACAGCAATTTCACCTGGAATTAAAGTTTTAATAGTCCATACACTACCATTAAGAATACCTATGCTTGGAATTAATGGTTTAAACCCAGGCGGAATATTAACAACCACCGTTATGTTATGGGCAGAATCCGGGCCATTATTGGTAAGCACTGTAACCAACTTAATAGTGTCCCCTAATTTAGGAACCGAATTATTTATACCATTTATAATATTAATATCCGATTTCAATACCCGAATTGATAGATCATAAAGTATAGGAGAAACACTGCCCTTAAATCTCTCCAGAGTTGTTTCTACTTCTAAATATCGACCATTAGGTGTTGATTTTAAATATTCACCATTTAAAACATCTTCCCAACTAGACCAAGTAATTTTATCATTAGAACTTCTAACCCGCACATTCACACTAGTACCATTAGGAACATGAGCATTCCAAGTGACCACACCCCATAAGGCATTATTTATGCCAGAATCATGAACTACAGTCCATAATCCATGATTAGTGGTGATGGTATTGGATAAGGCTCCCGTCATGTCACTGTATCCATAATGGGTTCCCCCCACTATTCTCTTGGAT
>JAHFBZ010000038.1 GCA_023249725.1 Methanobacteriaceae archaeon | reverse complement strand
GAACAAATAAAAAAGAAATACAAAACTATACTCGGAATACTCACCTACCTACACCACAAAATGAAAAACTGGACACAAAAACATATAAAAAAATAACAACACCCATAAACTTTACAAACCCGAAAAATAAAAATTAGATTATATAGGGTTTATCTTATTATTTAGGGTCTTATTTTATTTTAGTAAAGTGGAGTGTATTTTTCCAAAAAATCAGCATGATTTTTATCTAGCATTCTTAAAAGGGACATGTTCTGTGGGGAAGAACAAGATAAAGACTCAACCAGATTTCTAAGGGTCCCATTTTTGATATTTTCCCTTACTTCTCTAGTTACTAAATCCAAGGTTCTTTTATTATATTCAAAAAGTTCATCTTGCTCTAACTGGTAAATCTGGTATTTTTCAAGGTTATATGAACTTCCAGGAGTCATCATAATATTCAGATAGCTGTAAAATTCACAAATGGCATCTGAAAATAGATCTATCCCCATATATGAAATTATAGGTATGAAAGAGGCCTCTGCAAATGGGAAACACAGGGTAGTGTTGGGGCTGATAGATTCCCTTAAATTTGATATTATTTCTGCTATATCTCGTGGCCGGCGAACCAGTTCATCTGCATTGGCTATTAATAAAGTTTTATATCCCATTTCTTCCAGCTTTTGAGCACATTCAATTCTTAAATCTGAGTATTTGGCTCCATGAACAACTGCAAAAGTATTTTCAATAGATTTATCATCATCTTTGTACGCTGCTGCTTTTTCAATGGTCTTTTCAACAGACCATTCAGCCAATGATAAAGGAACATCATAGGCCATGGGTTCATCAAGGCATATTTCTATGGTTTTTGCATTGACTATGGTGGGAGTCTTCAATTCACCTAGTTCTCCCATACGTGCAGGTCCATCATGGCCTTTTATTTCAATATTTTTGTTTTTAGCCATTTTATCGCCATTAGTTATAATTTTTACATGTAAATTTATTTGTGATTTCAATTTTACTTAATTTATAAAATATTTGTACTGATTTATCAAATTAAACTTCTAGATTTAATTCTATATCTTTTAATTAGATAATTTAATTGTATTATATTATATGAATCTTGTTTAATAAAACATGTGAATTCCATAAATAATAACCTAAAAATAATTTTAATAATATTAATTTTTACATCTTTTTTAAATTATTATTTTTAAATTAAAAATCTAATTAATCCCTTGTGTAATCAAAAAGGTTACACTAAGCAAAATTTTAGGAACCTTTATATATGGATATAAATCACAGTTTAATAAGAGAATCTGAGGTTTAAATATAAATAAAACCTGTGAATATTCAAGGTGTGAAAACTAATGTCCGTATTAAAACGCCTTAAAAATATGTTAACCGGGGAAAAAGAAGAGGAAGCAGAAGAAAAAAAATCAGAATCATCTGATAAAAAATCTCCTGAAGCTAAATCTTCTGAAGCTTCAACCAAAACTAAGGAAAAAACTTCTAAAAAATCGAAAATAGGAAAAAAGGAAACTAAAGTTTCTGGAAAACCTAAAGAGAAAATAGAAGAAACTAAAACCAAAAAAAGTGAAGCTGAAGATTCAAAAATCCCTACTGTAACTGAAGAAGAAAAACCAAAATCTAAAGTGAGTGATAATATGAGTTTATTGCAAAAAGATGAAAACTTAATGAAATCTGATGCTAAAGACAAAGAGTTTTCCGAAACAATCAAAGCAGCTGGTGGCGACAGTCTAGAATACTGTTTCCAATGTGGAACCTGTACTGGATCCTGCCCATCTGGAAGGAGAACTCCTTACCGAATCAGACAAATTATCAGAAAAACTAACATCGGATTAAAAGATGAAGTAATTTCTGACCCGACCCTATGGATGTGTACCACCTGTTACGCTTGCCAAGAAAGATGTCCAAGAGGTATTAAAATTGTGGACGTTGTAAAATTAGCCCGTAATGAAGCAGCTAAAGCTGGATTCATGGCGCCTGCCCACAAAATGACTGGTAAATTCGTTATTGAAAGTGGACACGGTGTACCAATCAACGACGCTACCATGGAACTAAGAAAAAGAGTAGGCCTAGGAGAATTACCACCAACCACTCACTCCTTCCCTGGAGCTCTAGAAGAAGTTCAAACTATTTTAAAAGCTACTGGATTTGACTCCCTGATTGGATACAACTGGGAATCCAAGGATTTAGAATAATC
The DNA here is from genome assembly GCA_023249725.1 of Methanobacteriaceae archaeon. Lineage (GTDB taxonomy): Archaea > Methanobacteriota > Methanobacteria > Methanobacteriales > Methanobacteriaceae > UBA349. Next base: position 19,900 of record JAHFBZ010000038.1, on the reverse strand, counting down.
AATTTTTAGGAGGATCAAAAATGGAAATCGCATACTTCTTAGGATGTATTATGAACAATCGATACCCTGGTATCGAAAAAGCTACTCGAATCCTATTCGACAAATTAGACATTGGATTAAATGACATGGAAGGAGCTTCCTGCTGTCCTGCTCCGGGTGTATTTGGTTCTTTTGACAAAACTACCTGGGCTGCTATTGCTGCTCGGAACATTACCATTGCTGAAGACATGGGAAGCGACATCATGACCGAATGTAACGGTTGTTTTGGTTCCCTCTTCGAAACCAATCACATGTTAAAAGAAGACGAGGAAATGAAGGAAAAAATTAACACCATCCTCGCTGAAACCGGAAGAGAATTCAAGGGAGACATTAATGTTAGACACTTTGCTGAAGTACTCTACAATGATGTGGGCCTTGACAAACTAGCAGAATTAGTTGAACAACCATTAAACTTAAACGTTGCTGTTCACTACGGATGCCACTTCCTCAAACCAAGTGAAGAAATCCAAATTGACAATGCTGAAAAACCAACCATCTTAGACGAAATTGTCGAAGCTACTGGTGCAAAATCTGTCCCTTACAAGGACAAAATGATGTGCTGTGGTGCTGGTGGTGGATTAAGATCCAGAGACATTGATGTAGCTCTAGATTTCACCAAAGAAAAACTCAACAACATGAAGGACGCTGGTGTAGACGCTATTGTAAACGTTTGTCCATTCTGCCACTTACAATTTGATGTAGGTCAAATGGAAATCAAAAACAAATACGGCGATGAATTTGACATCCCTGTTTTCCACTTAGCTCAATTATTAGGTCTAGCTATGGGATTAGCTGGTGACGAATTAACTTTAGACAGTCACCAAATCTGTACTGATGACGCTGTCAAAAAGTGCTTAGATTTCTCAGAATTTGATGAAGTCGCTGGTGGAGAATAATTCTCCCCATTTTTTCTTTTATTTATGTTAGGATTAATTGAATTTGTATTCCTTTTAGAATTAATTTTTTGATTTTTTTAATTATTATTATTTTTATTACCATATTTTATAATTCATAAAATCTCATTTTTAATAAAAATTTATTTAAAGGAATTTTACAAATATATACTATTGATATTCATTAAGTTTCATGGAATTAATATAAAATAAAATTCCAGTTTCTTATGAATGTTCAAATTATATTTAAAACATAATCAAGAGGTGTTTTCATGTTTATTGCGACTCTCACAGGAATATTTGAATTCAAGGATTTACCTGAGGAATATGGATCTTTTGCACATTATAAAGCGGGATTAGAGAAAAGAGAAATCAAGGATAATGATGAAATCGCTGTTTTAAACATACAAGGCACAGAGAGTTATCATATTCTTTTCTTAGATTCTTATAAAAATATAAAAGAAATCCAAGAAGAATTGACTGCTGCCGATGCTAAAGTTAATCACACCACCTTAAAAATACTGGAAGGACATTTATGAGTAGTGGTATTCCAGTAGAGCAAACCTGGTTGATTCTGGTTGACTTATTAACTGATTTGAAAAAAAAAGGTGTGGATGTTCCTACCAAAATCAATGAAGATATAAGATTAATAAAAACATCAATTAATTTTTATAAATCAGATCCAACTCATCCAGATACTATCAAAGAGCTAAATAGGATAAATGATTCCATAAATTCTATTCAAAATACTTTAATGGATTTTGCGGAAACCGTTGGAAAAGATTACCATGCTGAATGGCTTGAAAAACTCAAAAAAGCCTCTTTAGGTGAAGAAGTCTATAAAACACATGAAACCAAATCACGTTTTATTGTGGGGGCACCTCCAGGATTCCAAGTTGCCAGAGTAACCTTAAAAGAACCCCTGGCCGAGGACCGAGTTCAAGAAATTGCAGAAGACAACAATTTAATAATAGAATTTGAGAAAGATGAAGTTATTGCTATTTATGGTGATTCTGCAAATGTAAAAAGCGGATTAAAAGAAATTGGATCTTTTTTTAAGGATTAAATATTTCTTTTATTCTATTTCTTTTAATTAAATTTTAATTAAATTTTGAGATTTATATCAATGTTTTTTTTATTTATTATTAACTAACATTAAAAAATTTCTTAGACCAGACATGGTGGGTGATTAATATGGATATTTTAGCAATTAGTGATTTACATGGTTCTACGCATAAAGCTTTAAATAATTATTTAAAGAATAATAAAATAGATTTAATTGTCATAGCTGGAGACATAACTCATTTTGGTCCTGCAGAGCTTGCAGAAGACATATTAAATGAAATTTCTTCATATGATATACCGGTAGTTGCTATTCCTGGAAATTGTGATCCTCAAGGAGTTTCTATTCAATTGGATAATTCTAAGGCCATAAATATTCATGGGAAAAGCACGGCTATAAAAAATGTGGGCATCTGTGGATTTGGGGGATCTAATCTTACTCCCTTTGATACTCCATTGGAGTTTGGTGAAATTGAAATTTTTGAGGAATTGGATAAAATAATGGTGGAAATGAAGGACCAAGATATTAAAATTCTGGTTACACACGCCCCTCCTTTAAATACAAATGCGGATAAACTACCTAATGGTGATCACGTAGGCAGTGAAAGTATCCGGAAAATTATAGAGGATTATAAGCCAAATATTAATATTTGTGGACATATCCATGAAGCACAATCCATTGATCAAATTGGTGAAACAATCATATTAAATCCCGGTCAAATTATGGATGGTGGAGCTTGTTTGGTTCAAATTGATGACAAAACTAACAAAATCAACTCCAAAATAATCAAATTATGATTATATGCTTATTGATCTATTTAATTAAAATTATTTTTAAATTGTTAGAGATAAATTGAAAAGTATATTAAACGGTAATTACTATTTAAATATAGTATATACTTTTTTTAAGGTGAAATAATGATGATTATGGTTCAAGGAGAAGTGAGCGGTAAAAAATATACAGAGCCTTTTTCTAAGGGAGTCTTGGCCAGATCTCTTACCCGGGCTGAAATGGATCCTAATAAAGCATACAATATTTCATCTCAAATAGAAGCTCATCTAAAAAAAGAAAATATTGAAATAATTAGTATTGATGATCTGGTTAAAATTGTCTGCGAACGATTAAAAACTGAAAATACTGAAATAGCTGAAAAATACGTGGCCTGGAGAAAAATTCGCAAATGTAAAGAACCTTTGATTATTCTAATTGGAGGGGCATCAGGTGTAGGGACTTCATCAATTGCTTTTGAGGTTGCTAACCGTTTAGGAATTAGAAACATGATAAGTACTGATATGATTCGGGAAGTAATGCGTAAAATTGTTTCTAAAGAATTGTTACCATCTATTTATGAATCTAGTTACACTGCCTATCGTTCTTTAAGAATACCACCTCCACCCGAGCTTGATGAGGTTTTAATTGGTTTTAGGGATCATGTTGATACAGTAAGTATTGGTGTAGAAGCTGTAATTGAAAGATCTTTAAAAGAAGGAATTAGTATTGTTATTGAAGGGGTTCATATTGTTCCTGGATTTATAAGAGAAGATCTGGTTAATAAAGAGAATGTGGCTATGTTTGTACTCACGGTTTCTGATGAGAATGTGCATAAAGGACGTTTTTATTCCAGATGTAGGCAAATGTGGGCCAGAAGACCTCTTAAAAGATATATGAATTATTTTTGGGCTATTCGAAGAACGCATAAGTACTTTGAAAGCCAGGCCAAGAAAAATAATGTTCCGGTTATTGAAAATATTGACGTGGTAACTACCATTGATTCAATAATTAAGTCTATTACAAAAAGCAATGGGGGCGAAAAAGGTGTTGAAAAATCTGAAAGTAAAAGAGATAATGACTGAAAATGTAATCACGGTAACTCCTGGTGAAGAAGTAGTTTTTGCATTTGAAAAATTGATGAAACACAAGATAAGTGCTTTACCAGTAATTGATGATGAAAAATTGGTGGGTATTGTAACTGCTTCTGATCTTGGCCACAATTTGGTTCTAGACAACTATGAGTTAGGTACAATCGTAGAAAAAGTTATGATTACGGATGTGACATGTGTTGAACCCGATGACACTTTGGATCATGCGATTGATAAAATGAATAAACATGGATCTGAAGGAGGCATTATAAATCAGCTGGTTGTTATTAATAAAGGTAAAATAGAAGGTATAGTCTCTGATGGGGATATAATAAAAGCTTTAAAGTAAGTTTTGTATCCTTAATTTTATTCTTTATTTGATTTATTTGCATTAGATATTTATTATAAAATAATTTCATTTATTTAAATTATTTAGACTCTTTTAAAAAATTTATTAATTTTTAATTAGCTCATTAAATCTTTAAAAATAATTTATATTCCGAAAAATATTCCAAAATACTATTGCAAAATAGTAACCTTAAAATACTATCATGATTAATATAAATGCGGGCTAGACTGGAGGGTTAGAGGTCCTCTGTAAGCACATATCCCCTTATGGTGCAGTCGAAGTTCAGAAGGCGGCAAATTAACCGATTTTCAGCCCGAAAATTCAATGCCGAAACCTCGTCCCGCAGGATTAGTGGTGATGGGGCTCTGGCTGGAGGGCCAGGGTAAACTATCTCAATTATGGGAACGGGTCAGGCCTGGAAAGGAGCAGCTCTACCATGAACAGCTGATGCTTGTGGAGCAACGGGGCGGAGTTGGGATTTTGGATCACTGACAATTGGAAGGTTTGTCCACTTCTGGACGTGCCTATTCAAATTAATTAAATAAATAACAAATAAACTTTTGAAAAAAAAAATTTATTTGCATACATAAAAGAAACATTTATAACTGATTACATCTAAAAGTCTAAATTACCCTTTTTTCTATGAAATAAAATAAAAATAATAATCTATGCCGGGGTGGCCCAGTCTGGTACGGCGTGGGACTGCTAATCCCATGATCCTTTGGATCTCGCGGGTTCAAATCCCGTCCCCGGCGTTTTATAACTTTTTATGCAATATATATCATTATTAATATTATTTTGTTTTCTAATTTAAACTAGATTAATTTTATTTATATAATTTCGATTTAAAAATCAATTAAATTAATTAAAAAATATAAACTTATGAATTGGATTTTAAGACTATTTCTACTATTTCTTGAGGCATAGAAGTCCTTTTAGATATTTCTTCAGAATTCATTCCTTTTTTAAAATATCGAATAATCACTACATCCATGGGCTCACCAACTTCGATAATATAATTGTCAGGGTCATAGAAACGCATTACTCGCTGTCCCCAGGGTTGTTGGTGAACTTTATGTAAAAAAGTAGTATTCATATTTTCTAATTTATTTTGGATATTATCCAGATCATCGGATTCAAAATATAGCTCTACACAATTTTTAGGCCCGAAAATTTTATTTTCTTCACTTATTAATTGTTGAAAATGTTTCCGGTCATGAATAGCAAAGCCACCTTTAAAAGAAATATTTTCCCCATGATCCAGATCGACTTCTTGATTTAAGATATCTACATAGAATTCTTTTGATTTCTGAATGTCCATCACAGTTAGAAGTGAACAGACGTATTTAACTACCAAAATATCACTCTCCTTCTTTTTTAATACTTTGCATAACTTGGAAATAAACTAAAATATATCTTAATATATTCTCAATTATTTTTATTCCATTAATATTTTATTCCATTTAGGAGTTTACAGTTTTAAGGTGTCATAAAACTATTCTTTTAATTACAATAAGCTATCATCTAATTACTAGATTTTGAAATACTTATTATTATATAGTATCTTAAATAGATTATTCTAAGAGTTATATTTCTAGGAGGCTTTTAAATGGACATGCTATATCTTTGGCCATCAATTACTATACTAGTCGTTGTTTTGTTGTTAATAAAGAATAAAAAATCGTTAAATAAAAATAAAATTCTTGAAATTTGTCTTTTGTCTGTATTGTTGATAATGGTTGGTTTAGGATCTATATGGGCCTTTATGGGTCATGCATTCATGTCTGCTCAAATGGCAGCTTATATTGGATGGCCTGCTGGAAATCCTTTTCAGCTAGAAGTGGCATTTACAAATCTAGCTTTTGGAATATTGGGACTACTATGCTGGAAAATACGGGATAATTTTTGGACTGCAACCATTATTGGTATCACAGTTTTTTACTGGGGTGCCGCTTACATCCATGCTATGGAAATCATTAATAATAGTAATTATGCTCCAGGAAATTCAGGAATTCCAGTATATGTTGATATATTAATACCCTTGATCTTGATTGTTCTTTTAATTGCTTATAAAAAGACGATGGACAAATCTGGAGAAACAGCATAAATTTTCTAATTAATTAGCTGCTTAATTAATCTAATTAGTTAATCTAATTAATTAAACTCATTTTTTTATTTTAATTTATTAATATTATAAAAATATCTAAAAAAAGGTATAAATTATTTTAATTTTTAATTTTCAGTTCTTAAAAATTAAAATATTAATTTAATTATTTTGGGATAAAAACGTTGCTATGACCATTCCCAATCGTTTCATACCTTCTGCAATACTTTCTGGATCGGAATTAGAGAAATTTAATCGCATAGTATTTTCACCACTGCCATCTACATGGAATGCTTGGCCGGGTACAAAGGCCACATCTTCTTTTATTGCCATATCAAACAACTCTAAAGTTGATATTCCTTCTGGTAAGGTGACCCAAATAAACATTCCACCTTCGGGTTGGGTATATTGAATATTTGGAGGAAAATACTTATCTAACATACTTATCATAGTATTTCGCTGAACTTGGTAAAGATCTCTTATTTTCTGGATATGTTCATCAACTGGATTGTCTTTGAGGTATTGATAAACTATTCTTTGAGTAAAATAGTTTGAATGGAGATCAGAAGCCTGCTTTACAGTAATTAATTTATCCATAACTTCTGCATTGGCCACGATCCACCCTAATCGCATGCCCGGAGATACAATTTTAGAGAATGAACCAAATAAAATCCCTTCAGGTAAATATGATTTCACAAGGGGAATATCTTCACCTATAAATCTTATTTCGCCGTAGGGATTGTCTTCTATAAAAACAGTCTCATGTTCATTTAAAAGACTGGCCAATTCATTTCGCTTTTTATCAGAGTAGGTAATTCCGGTAGGGTTTTGGAAATTAGTAACTGAGTAAAATATTTTGGGATTTTTTTCAATTAAAATTTTTTCAAGTTCATCCAGGTCTGCACCATCATTTAGCAAAGTCACGGTCTTAAAAACTGGTTCATATAAACTAAAAGCCTGTATTGCTGCTAAGTAAGTAGGATTTTCCAGAACAACTACGTCATCTTTGTTTAAGAAGATTTTTCCAACCAGATCCAAGCATTGTTGAGAACCATTGGTAATTAATATTTCATCAGCATCAACTTCCAGGCCATATTTCGAGTATCTCTGGGCGATATATTCCCGAAGTGGCCTGTAACCTTCAGTGGTACTGTATTGTAATGCATCTTTACCATCTTCAGATAAAACTTTATTTACTGAATGGGAAATAGATTTTACAGGAAAACTCTCAGGACTTGGAAGGCCACCGGCAAAGGATATGATTTCTGGATTTTCGGTAACCTTTAAAATCTCCCGAACAAATGAACGAGGTGTTTTAAACATTCTATCCGCAAATTTATATGAATATTTGGCCTTTTTAGTCATTGAAATACCAATTATGGTTTAGTAATAATGAATTATTAATAAATGAATTAATCAAGTAATATTTTATATAATCAATTAGATTCTATTTTATTTAACTATTTTAGCATATGATATGGGGATTATATGAAAGTAAATACTTTTTTTTAGATGTGAATTCATCTAGTACTTTCAAAAGTTGTTAAACAGATATGAAAAATGTGAATCTGGGATATTTTAATTAATTAATAAGGAATACAAAAAAATTAAAATAAAATGATTAAATTTTGTCTTTTTTACATATAACTTCTGTTGGACAGCTGTGAACATTGACCATTTTAACTGATTTTACATCATTTATGATTTTCTGTTCTACGCCATGAGCAATTTCATGAGCTTTTTCTAGTTTTAGATCTTTATTCAATTCTATATGTAATTCTACTGATACATAAGGACCCATATTATTAATTTTTATATCATGGGCTCCTTTAACGCACTCTAAACCCAAAGCAGAAATTTTTACATCATTTATAACCTTAGAAGAGGATACTTTTCCCATAATAATATTAACATTATCTTTTCCCATATGAAATGCAGTATAAATGATTATTAAAGCTATGATCACACCTACTAAAGGATCTAAAATTGGATAACCCAACTGAGAACCTATAACTCCAATCAAAATAGCGATACACGAAAATATATCCACCTTTTGATGATTACCATCGGCTATAAGAGCAGGACTGTTAATTTTCTTCCCAGTTCTTATTAAATAGGTAGTCATAGTGTAATTAATAAATATTCCAATAAGTGCCATAACAGCAGCAATCTTATCTGGAGGACTTATAACTTCCCCTAATGCTATTTTAGTATAAACACTAGATATTATTTCATAGGCCACAATTATCAAAAAAACAACAATTATAAGACCAACCAGGGCTTCTGCTTTTCCATGACCATATGGATGATCTTCATCTGCCGGCATCATCCCTATTTTAAAACCTACAAATGCTATAATTGAAGTTATCACATCTGATAATGTGTGAAAACCCTCTGCAACCAGAGCTGTACTTCCAGATAAAAACCCCACGGCTATATTAAATATTGTAAGAAATATGTTTCCAAATATGGCCACATATGAAGCTTTTTTACCTATTTTTTTTCTTTCACTACCTTCCAAGAATTCTCACCACAATTTTTATTATTCTATAACAATTGGTTTTGATATTAGTTAAATTAATTGTTGTGATTTAAAAAATCATTTATTTAATATTTTATAACCTATCCTTTATTCAAGGGACTAATTTAGGTGATTTATTAAAATTTTCATATTAAATGTTTATTTTTTCTAAACGATCCATTGCAGATTCTATTTCCAAATAAGATGCAGCATAAGACATTCGTACATGTTCTGATCCAGCTTTTCCAAATGCTTTTCCTGAAACAGCAACCACCTCATTTTCCAAAGCTTTGGATATGAATTCTTGAGAATCTTCAACATATGGAAATGTGTAGAATGCTCCTTCTGGCGACTTGCATTCCCATCCCATTTCATTCAATCGACCCACCATCAAGTCTCTTCTTCGCTTAAACTCCCCTACCATTTCATCTACACAATTTTGAGGCCCTTCAATGGCAGCAAGCGCTGCTTTTTGAGATATGGAACTGGCGCAAGCGGTATTGTATTGGTGAATCTTAAGTAATTCTTCAATAATATCATCTCTAGCAGCCACATAGGCCACTCTAAAACCAGTCATGGCATAAGTTTTGGAAAAACCATTTATAACGATGGCATTATCTGTGAATTCACCAGGGCTGTGATGTTTTGTTCCATAGGTTATTTTTTCATAGATCTCATCAGATATAATGAAAATATTGTTATCTTCGGCAAGTTTACTAATTTTTTTAATTTCTGCTCTATTCATTACACTCCCGGTTGGATTGGAAGGCGAATTTAGGATTATGGCCTTTGTTTTAGAAGTTATTTTATTTTCAACATCTTCGGCACTCATTCTAAAATCATTTTCCATTTTTAAAGGTATGGGAATGGGATTACCCTCTGAAATTTTAATAACTGCATCATATGCTAAAAATCCAGGGTCTGGAATTAAAACATCGTCTCCTTTATTTATTAAGGCCTGTGCACACATGTATAATGCTTCACTGGCCCCAACAGTAACTATTATGGATTCTGGATCTTTCTGGATATTATTTTCAGCATTTAATTTTTTAGAAATGGCCTCTCTCAGTTCTAAGATTCCTTTATTAGATGTGTAATGGGTGAATCCTTCATCTAGAGATTCAATCACGGCCTGACGTATATGGAGTGGGGTATCAAAATCAGGTTCGCCTATACCTAAATTTATTGCATTTTCACTACAAACCTCAAACATCTTTCTTATTTGAGATAATTGGATTGATTTAACTCTATTTGCTGGATTAATCATCATATCAACTCTATTGGATTTTTGGAATTCATTTTTCATGTTGAATATTGAAATATAGTTTTCTATGTATTAATGGCATTTTTCAACATTGAAATTGTTTAATACTTAAATTTTCTTAATTTTATTTTATTTTATTTTAAATTAATTTGATTAAATATCATTTTTAGAACTATCTCTGGAATTATTTTAGATTATTTTTTATTTAAGCATGATCCGCAGTTGTAACATGGAGATTCTTCACACCAAGGTGTTTCTGTACCATCCATCATTTTTAAATATTCTTTCTTGAGGAAATCATCCTTTAAACCAACATCTATATTTTTCCAAGGTAAATCAGATTCTATATCCTTAGGAGATGTGAAATTATCCCACTCTTTCATTGGAATTTTTTTTAGCAATGATTTTTCAATCATAGGCCCGATTTCAGAGCTTCCATTTGATAAAACATGTTGAATTAAGCCTATTCTCGGACTTTCGATTTTTAAAGGAGTATTTTTGAGATTAGATTTTAAAAAATTGATTTTTGATTTCATTAATTTTAAATCATAGCCCTCCCATTGCAAAGGGGTGTGTGGTTTGGGTATAAGTGGATTTACACTGAAACGAATGGAATTTCTTTTTTTAGAAAGATTCAATAAACTTTTCATTAGTTCTGAAAGCTCTTGAATATCTTTTTGAGTTTCGGTAGGAGAACCAACTAAAAAGTACATTTTAACGTTTAAGCCAAAATTTAAAGCTTCTTTAACCACTTCAAATGTTCTTTCGTCACTTATAGGTTTATTTAAACTTTTTCTAACACAAAAAATTGATTCTGGAGCTAAAGTTATGGTTTTAAGGCCACTTTTCATTAAAGATTCTAGTGTATCTGAGGAAACAGATTCTATTCTGAGTGAGGGTGTGGTAACTTTAAAACCCATTTCTAAAAGTCCAGAACATAATTCATCGATTTTGGAATAATCAGAAACAGCAGCACCTATAAGTGCTATTTTATTAAGCCCGGTAGTATCCCTACCTTCTTCAGCAATCTTAAAAAGTTTTTTAAGAGATGTTTCACGACGAGGACGGTATAGATATCCCGCCATACAAAAACGACAACCTCTAGTACATCCTCTGGATACTCCTAATAAAAAAGATGATCCTAAAGCAGGTTTAAGATTTTTATCATCTGTTTCCGGCACAATTTGGTGAATAGGATGGCAAGCATTATCCATATCCTCCACAATAACTCGTTTGGAAGGATAATCTGGTAAATAAACCCCATCTATGTCTAAAAAAGATTCAATTTCCTTTTTTGGATTTTTGAGTTCCAGATATTTATCCAGTAACTGATCCATTACCTCTTCTGCTTCACCAATAATAAATAAATCTATAAAATCTGACATTGGTGCGGGATTTGATGTTGCACAGGGGCCTCCGGCAATAATTAATGGATCATCACTAGTACGATTCTTTTTTTGAGGATTTATGCCACCTTTTTCTAGCATCTCTACTACATTAAAGTAATCCTGTTCATATTGTAAGGAAAAACTAACTATATCGAAGTTTTTCAATGGTGTTGAGGATTCTAAACTCCTGGAATGGGGATAAACTACTCTTTCACACCAAGTATCTTCTCTTGAATTTAAAAATTCGTAGATTATATGAAATCCCAGTGAGGAAATGGCGGTTCGATAAAGATTTGGATAACACGAAGCAAATCTAAGGCCAACTTTAAGCGGGTTTTTCAATATGACATTGTGCTCTTGTAGCATAATCTATAATTATATTTAACATATAATCAACATATCGAAAATGTTAATCTATAATTTCTAGTAATTTAAAATAATAAATTTAGCATAATTAATTTAATTAAGAAAATGATAATGCTATTTAATCAAAATTTATAATCATATTCAATTTAACATGAATTATATTCTGATGGATTTATTGTTAATAAAATAGCTTTAAAATATTTAATAGGTTTGAAAAATGGACAAAAAATACAAAAAAGTTGCGGTGGGAGGCACTTTTGATAAATTTCACAAAGGACATCGGCGACTTCTCGAAGAAGCTTTTAGAATAGGGGATGAAGTCATTATTGGGGTGACTTCAGATTACTTTGGAGGTAAAAAGGGAGATATAGATCCTTGTGACACAAGAATGTCCAATTTAAGAGATTTTTTATCTCAGTATCCTCAGAAATTTAGTGTGGTTCGCTTGGATGATGCATATGGACCTACCATTCATGAGATCGAGTTTGATGCTATTGTAGTTAGTAAAGAAACTGAACCTGCGGCCCAGGAAATAAATAAAATTCGAAAAAAGAATAAAATTCCTTATTTGGATATCATTGTCATTGATATGGTTTCTGCTGATGATGGAGTACCTATTTCATCTACCCGAATTAGAAAAGGGGAAATAGATAGAATGGGTCATATTATGAATAAAATTCGTAATGCATTTAGATAGCATTTATTTTATAATATCCTAGGATATTTACTTTTATTTAATTTCGATTAGCTTAGAGGAAATTATAATGATCAAAAAAGAATTAATCATCAGCATAGCAATTATTATAATCATATTTTCAGTAGCTTTTTTCCCAAAATTAGAGTCAACTAACCTTCCTTGGGCCACTGAAAATCAAAAAATGTTTTATACTGATGATAATGGGCTTCCTTATATGTATGAACTTGATTCTTACTATAATTACCGGCTTACAGAGAATTTTATAAAAAATGGCCACTTTGGTGATACTATTAAAAATAATCAAAGCTGGGATTCTTTATCTTATTCTCCCCCTGGAAGGCCTGCTGTTTATCCTCCATTAATTGTATGGCTGGCTGCTTTTAGTTACTGGTTTGTTAATTTATTTACTAATATGACTCTTTTAGAGACAGTTTTCTGGATCCCACTATTTATTGCCCCTCTTGCAGGTATTGTAGGTTATATATTTGTTAGAAAATATGCTGGGGAATATGCTGGCATTGTTACTGGAATATTGCTAATAACTGCACCACTATATGTGCTGAGAACCTTTCCGGGGTTTTTTGATACGGACATGTTTAATATTGTTTTACCCCTATTGACTATTTTATTGTTCTCAGAAGCAATAGAAACGCCTGAAAAAAGGAACATGGCAATATTCACAATATTTTCTGCTGTTTCATTAATGTTATTTTCCATGGCATGGACAGGATGGTCTTATTTATTTTATATAATGTTTTTCACTGGTTTGATTTATATATTGCTTTGCAAACTAAGAAAGATCAAGTTTAAAAAGTTTTTAGAAGTTTTCTTGTTATTTATAGGACTATCATTAATTTTAATTGGTATCACTTCTGGAATTGAAGGTTTTCTTTCTTTAATTAATTATCCTCTAAGCTTTTTCACATTTCTTCCTGGGCACGACTCAATTGGGTCATGGCCCAACATTTATGAATCTGTGGGTGAACTTCAAAAACCGAATTTTGATAGTTTTATATCTGGAGCAGGCCCTGTAAATCTAGGCTTAGGGATTTTTGGAATTTTTGTTATTGCTAGTATAATGTTGCGTAGGGATATGAGAACTAAATACCTTCCGGAATTAAGCTGGTATGTATTTATACTGATTTTTGTTTGGATTACTTTAGCTTTAATTGCATATTCTTCGGGTATTAGATTTGGTTTATTGGTTATAGCCCCTCTAGCTGTTTTTTCCGGGATTTTAGTGGGAGTTGCTATTAATTATTTGGATAATTTTTCATTGTTAAAATCAAAAAAGAAATTAATCTTATCTATTTTTTTAGTGATGATAATTTGTTTGCCTCCAATTGCTAATATTGATCAAACGGTTTCCTTTTTTTTCCCAGGAGCTGATGATAATATGATGAATTCTGCGTTATGGATAAAAGATAATACAAACCAAGACACGCAAATTATTTCAGACTGGAGTTATGGTCATTTTTTCACCGCATTTAGTAATAGGGGTGTTGTATTTGATGGTGGATCTCAGAACACGCCTAGAACTTACTGGATATATAAAGCATTTTCTACTGATAACGAATCTTTATCAGAGGGAATATTCCGTATGCTTTCTTCTAGTGGCGATGAATCATTTACAACATTAGAAAATTATACAAAAAATACGTCATTAACTGTGGAAATATTAAATAATATATTGGGTATCCCTAAAGATGATGCAAGGAATGTTTTGAGAGTCAAATACAAAATAGATCCCATCATGTCTGAAAAACTATTGAATTACACTCATCCTGTTAAAACCAATCCATTTGTAGTATTTACTAGCAATGATATGATCTATGGTGGGCAGTGGACTTTTGTTTATGGTGACTGGAACTTTAAAAAAGCAAAAAAATCAAACTATACCTATTCTGGCGGAACCACTAATAGTACTGGTGAAATACGTAATTATAGTAATGGGGTTCTTTTAAACTTGAAAAATAAAAAAGCCACATGGAATGGAAAATCTATTTATTCTGCAATTATCGTTGAGAATGATACTAATTATAGTTTTTTAATGGATAATAAAAGCAATTTTTATGCTATTTTTCTCATGAATGAAAAAAGAGTAATTATAATTGATAAAAAGTATCAAAATTCGCTATTTGTAAAAATGGTTTTTTTAAAACAACCTACAAAACTTTTCAAGCCAATTTACAAAAACAAATCAACAATGATATGGACTACAAAGTCATGATTAATTATAATAGTTAATATTAATTATTGGAAAAATATAATTAAAAAAAAATTAGTTATTTGCAGAAGCTCTAGCATTTAACATATCATCAGTACTGTTTACTGGGGAAGTTTTTGCAAAGTATGATTTGTATAATACTAATGCTGCGATTGCGATAACGATTACTCCACCGAACAGTAAAATGTATTCTGCTGCACCTTGTCCAGCTTCATCTTTTAAAAAACTCATTTTATCTCCTTCAATAAAATTATAATTAATATAAAATTATCTGTTTGCAGAAGTCCGCACATTCTTAATATCGTTTGTACTGTTTACTGGGGCGGTTTTTCCGAAGTAAGATCGGTATATTACTAGTGCTGCGATTGCGATAACGATTACTCCACCGAATAGTAGAATATATTCTGCTGCACCTTGTCCTGCTTCATCTTTTAAAAAATTCATTTTATCACCTATTTTAAATATTTTTTATTCTAAAAATTAATGTCAGTTAAAGTTTGTTAATTGTTGTGTCTCTAGCGTGATCAACCACGCTGCTTATATTACCTGCAATTGATGAAGAAATACTGAAAACATAGCTACCAACAACTAGAACAATAACTAATATTGCTCCTACAAGTAAAACCATTTCTGCACTGATTTGCGCTTTTTCATCAATTAACATTTTAACTTCCAATTATTGGATTTATTTAACCACTGTTTGCAGAAGTTCGTACGTTTTGAATATCTGTAGTACTGTTTACTGGGGAAGTTTTTCCGAAGTAAGATTTGTATATTACTAGTGCTGCGATTGCGATAACGATTACTCCACCGAATAGTAAAATGTATTCAGCTGCACCTTGTCCTGCTTCATCTTTTAAAAAATTCATATGGGTACACCTCCATTTATATATATAACTATATCTTATCAATCTGCTATATAAATATTTATATAACTTAGATTTTCAAGACCTAAATCTAAATTAATATATATCATCACTTATACTTTACCTTTTTTTTAAATATTGTGCAGATTATCACAAAGTATTATCATAATGAATTATAAAATATAATATTATGCCTAAAAAATATGAAGTTCAAAATCTAATTCTTCAGGCATTAGAAAATAGGGATCTTTCAAGAATAGAACTTTTACATAGCATTAGAAAAGAGTCTGGATTATCCATATCTGATAAAACCCTTAATGAATCTTTAATTTATTTATTAAGACAACATAAAGTGGGTGTTGTCGGTTATGATCTTAAAATTTATGATGGTTTGAGTAGAGTTCAATCTATGAAAGCAGATGGTATTATTTTTACCCGTTTTAAAAATGATTCTTTTGAAATTGGTATTTTAATTAGTAAATTAGAGTCTGAAGACATTGAAAATGTGAGAAATGCAATAAATAGATTAAAAATCATATTTAAGAATAAAATAAGTTATTTAGAAGATATTAATCTTGATGGGGATTCTGATGCTACATTTAATAAAATTATGCACTATATAAACATTCAAGATGATAATCAGAAAAGAGTTATGACTCAAAAATTTGCACTTGCTTTAAGTGATGAAAAAGATTCTACTGAGACTTTAAGACAATTAATCGCTATTTTCGGAATTAAATAGTTAGATATTCTTCTTAATATAACCTAAGTTTCTTAGAATAGTTGGTAATGTTGTACATATTTCAAAATCTCATTTATCAAAAAAATATGAAATATATTTGAAAAATGAAGTTTTCATTACTTTATATTGGTACTATAATTGATAAAATACGGTATCTATAACAGTATAGTTTATTATTTAGAATAATTATATTCATTATATTAATTAATTCAATATATCAAAAGTTAATAAATAGCTTAATTAATTCGCATTTAAATGTTGAGATGACTATTAATTAAGTTGAGAGTTTGACTGAAGTAAACTAATTTAATTTATAATTATTATATTAACTTAAAAACAGGGATAATATGAAATTAGGAGGCATCAGATGATTTATTTGCTGATAACTTTGGCAGGAGTGGTTTTTTTATTTTTGGGACTTATTGGGATGTATTTCGGTTTCCAGACACCACCAAACATTCTTTCGTTTTTAGCAGGTCTTATTAGTTTTGTTTTAGGTTTAATGGCAGTTATACTCTTCGCAGGTAAAATTGACTTGAGTTCTTTAAAAAAATCAGCCCCCGTGGCTGATGAAACGTCTGAAGTTAAAAGTACTATGACTAAAAGAAGTTTTGAAAATGTTAGGTCTGATAAAAAACCAAGCATAACTAAAAAACCAGTTAAACCTGCAAAGATTGCACCTAAAATAACCCCTAAAAAAGCAGTAAATGCTACTGAAACTTCAAAGCCAAAAGTTTCTAAATCTCCTGAAGATACTATTGTTGAAAAAACAAAAGTAGATCATCCTATAAAACCTGCAAGAAAACCAAGAAAGTTTTTAAAATTGCCTAAAAAAGGAAAAAAGGATTCTTACAAGTTAAAAGAAACTAGTAAAGAAAATAGTTCAGAGGCTATTTCTGAAATTCCATCAACTCCATCAACTGAACCAAGCGGAAATCCTATGAATAGGCCACCAAAGGCACCAATGAAACCATCTAGAAAGTCAAATGGCACTAAATCTAAGGATAATATGGTTAAACCTTCTGAATCTAATTTGACAAAAACAATTAAACCCACTAAGCAAAAGCCTGTTAAACCAAAATCTAAACATGTAACACCAGCAAAACCATTTGTAACGGCTGACAAAGATGATAAACATTATGTTAAGGACCGTTTAAATAAGCTGAAGCAGGAATATATTGAGAATGTAGATGATGTAGAAGATCTTATAGAAGAGAGATTAGATTCATTTAGGGGTGCAATTAATCAAATAAGATCAGAATCAAAGGAACCCAGTATAATCTGGTCTTTTGATGCTTCAGATGTTCAGGAAGCAATGAAGGATACTATATTACAAGCAGATACTAAAGTAATTATGATGTATCCTTGGATAAGAAATATAGATGTGGGTATTCTTAAAAAATTCATGGATACTAAAAGTAGAATGATTATTCAAGAGGCAGGACTTGATGATGATGCTTCTGTAGAACTGATTAAAGTGCTTTTAGATAATAATGTTCAAATTAGAACAATGCCTCATATACACACCGTAGCGGTTGTTTCAGATGATAAACATGGTTTAATTATTTCCACGGATCCTATATATGACAGTTTTGAAGTTGGAGTTATTTACAAAGACGAGAAATCTATTCTTGAGATTGAGAAGTTGTTTGAAGAAGCCTGGAGTTTATCCAAAGATATAGTGCTGGGGAATTAATAATGGATCTAAGATGGATGGGGCATTCTGCATTCGAGTTAATCACTGAAGAAAATTTAAAAATTTTAATAGATCCTTTTATTAGCAATAATCCTTCTTGTAGTGTACCTGTGGAAGAGATAGAAGCGGACTTAATTTGCATTACTCATGGCCATGCAGATCACTTTGGAGATGCTCTGGAAATTGCGAATCGTACTGGTGCTTTAGTAATTGCCAATCATGAAATATCTATTTTCTTTTCCAGACAAGGCTTTGAAACTCAGGGTATGAACATTGGTGGTTCTTCTCATTTCCATAATATTAAAATTACCATGGTTGATGCCATACATTCGGCAGATATTGATTTTATGGAAGAAATTACGCCAGGGGGAAAGGCTTGTGGATTTATTTTTGAGCTGGAAAATGGCCGTAAAATCTATCATGCAGGTGATACTTCTTTATTCGGTGATTTAAAATTGGTTGTAGGTGATTTTTACAAACCAGATGTGGCTTTAATCCCGATTGGGGATCGATATACTATGGGCCTAAAAGACGCTTCAACTGCAGTGAAATGGATTTCTCCCCAAATAGTTATTCCCATGCACTATAACACATTTCCTGTAATAGAACAAGATCCTGAAGACTTTATGGATTTAGTTAAAAATAAAATTCCTAATGTTGAGGTAATTATTCTAAATCCTGGTGATACCTACACGGAATGATATAATTTAATCCATATTAATAGTTATTAAGGACAAAACTAATCAATTTAATTATTATATTATTTAATTAACTATAATAAAGATTATTTAAAATATTAAATATTATCCAATATTTTAATAATGATTTAAAAGAGTGATAAAATGGTGAATTTTTTTACAAAATTTTTTTCTAAGCTATTCAGAAGGGATCAAAAGCTTAAAATAGGTCTTTACGGCCACCCAAATTCTGGTAAAACAACTTTGGCTAATACTATGTCTGAAGATTGGTTGGGCAAGCCATTAGGTTTGATATCTAACATTCCTCACGAAACCCGAACTGTTTACAAACAGGAAAAGGTTTCTATAAAGCAGGATGGCTATGAACTGGACTTTGATATTATTGATACTCCTGGAATTGCCACCAAAGTAGATTACAAAAATTTCCTTGAATTTGGTCTTAACGAGAATGAAGCAAAAGAAAGGGCAAAAGAAGCCACAAAAGGAATAATAGAGGCCATTAAATGGCTTGATGATGTCACTGGTGTTTTACTGGTTATGGATGCTACTAAGGATCCTTTGACTCAGGCTAATATTACTATTATTGGAAATTTAGAGGCTAGAAAGATACCATTTGTAATAGTTGCCAATAAAACAGATCTTCCTGAATCATCACCAGATAGAATAATTTCGGTATTCCCACAGCATACTGTAGTTCCTATTTCAGCATTGCAGGGAGAGAATACTGGTGAGTTATATATGGCAATGATAAGAAAATTTAAATGATTATTTCGATTATAAACGGCTAATTGAATTTCAATTAAAGAATTAGTGGGGTTTTAAAATGGAAGGATTAAAAATGGAATTTTTATCATCTGATGCTCTGGAGGGAAGCACCAGTATGGAAAAAATTTCCATGATTATAAATAGGGTTAAATCTGGAGAGATATTAGTTATAGAAGGAGGACTTACTCCTTCTGAAGAAGCAGAACTTATTGAAACTACAATGAGGGAGATTGACATTGAAAATTTTGTTGGAATTGATATTCACACCTTAGAAAGGAATGAAAAGTCCTTTTTCGGGTTTTCTAAGAAGAAAACCATAGGCTTGACTATAATTGGACCAGCAAATGTAATGAGATCTGTCAA
>JAHFBZ010000037.1 GCA_023249725.1 Methanobacteriaceae archaeon | reverse complement strand
GAACCCATTCCACCAGTTATAGGGCCTTCATCTCCTTCAAAGGCATGTGGGTGATCCTGAGCAGCCGGCATAGGGGCCAAGTGCTCCCCATCCGAGAAGGCCTGTACTGTAAATTCTTCTCCCACCAATTTTTCTTCTATTACCACCCGTGGATGGCCTCCCATTTTGGTTTCCATGATGTGACGAGCATATTCCTTGGCCTCATCATTATCTGCTAAATGGTCACCCACAATCTTCACTCCCTTACCACCAGTGAGTCCCACCGGTTTTATGACAACATCTTTATCAAATTCATTCAAAAAGTCACTAATGTCTTTATAATTGTCAAAAACCCGGTAGACCAGAGACCCATCAATTTTATATTTTTCAAAAAGATTTCGCATAAATGATTTATCAGTTTCTATCCTAGCAGCACTTTTATTTGGCCCTACACAACTTATACCTGCTTCTTCCAGTACATCCACTATTCCTTTCTCCAGTGGTGATTCCGGACCAATAAAAGCCATGTCCACTTTCTTGTCTAAAGCAAATTTTTTGACTGTTTCCAGATCTCCTTCGCTGGCCACTTTGAAATCAGATATTCGCGCTATTCCAGGGTTCTGGTTGCTCATTATAGAATAAAGTTCTGCTTCTCCTTTTAAAGCTTCACAAATAGCGTGTTCCCTTGCCCCAGTTCCTACAACTAAAATTTTCATTTAAAAATCCTCCAAAATATGTAAAATAATTAATAAAGTCTTTTAATCATCCCAATAGATTAATTAGACCGATATTATTAATTTGAAATTATTATAAAATTATTATACTCGATTTTATTATTGCTAGTGTATATGATGATTGTATTTGTTATTTTTATATTTCACTAAATTAATTTGTCTATTTTTTATCTCAATTATAAGATAAATGCCAATATTATATAATAGAATATTCAATAGGAGTATAGATTAAATATGTAAATAGCATGATGGAAAAAATCATGAGCATGAAATGAATGAAAGAGCCTGAAATCTTCTATAATTTATTTTATAAGGTTTACAGGTTCAGTAAGTAAACAAGGTGTTTTTTATGAAAGGTGGCCAAGCCCTAATTAAGTCGCTGATAGATAAGGGAGCAGATACTGTATTTGGATATCCCGGAGGACAGTTACTTCCACTATACGACATGATATATGATTCTGACTTAAAGCACATCCTGGTAAGACACGAGCAGTGCGCTGCTCACGCAGCAGATGGATATGCTCGTGCTTCAGGAAAAGTAGGAGTGTGCATTGCCACTTCAGGCCCAGGTGCAACAAACCTGGTAACTGGAATTGCAACAGCATACATGGATTCTTCCCCAGTATTGTCCATTGCTGGACAGGTACCAACTCACTTAATTGGTAACGATGCCTTTCAAGAAGTGGATATGATTGGTATAACCATGCCTATTACCAAGCACAATTTCCAGGTTATGGATGCCAATGAAATACCAGCTATAGTTAATTCCAGTTTTGAAATAGCCCTTAGTGGTCGTCCAGGCCCCATAGTAATTGATTTACCTAAAGATATTCAGGAACAGGAACTGGAAGAATACCGGAATGAATTGTTGGATATACCCGGTTACAAACCTACCAAAAAAGGTCATGGGTTGCAGATTAAAAGAGCTGCTCAGACCATTATTAAGTCAAAAAAACCCGTTATTCTAGCTGGTGGAGGAGTTATATCTGCTGGAGCATCATCTGAGTTAAAACAATTAGCCGAAATAATAAATGCCCCGGTTACAACCAGTTTACTGGGTAAAAGTTCTTTCCCGGAAGACCATCCAGCTTCCATGGGAATGCTTGGAATGCATGGTCGTAAAGTTGCTAACATTAGCGTAGATGAGTCTGACTGTCTCATTGCTATAGGATGTCGGTTTTCAGACCGAACCACTGGAAAAATTGATGAATTTGCCCCTAATGCCACAATTATACACATAGATGTGGATCCAGCTGAAATTGGGAAGAATGTAGAAGTAGATGTTCCTATTGTAGGAGATGCCAAGGTAGTTCTTCAATCCATGATAAAAATGCTGAAAAAGGATACATCCGGGTTGGATACTCTAAAATGGATAGAGCACGTGAAAAAATTCAATAAAAATTGCATACCTCGAATATCCTTTGAAAATGATCATCCATTAAAGCCTCAACAAGTTATGAAAGAACTGGCCCAGGCCCTGGATGAAGATACCATCATGACCACAGATGTAGGGCAAAATCAGATGTGGATGGCCCATTTCTTTAACACTACAAAGCCCCGAACATTCATCTCATCAGGAGGACTAGGAACCATGGGATTCGGTTTCCCTGCAGCTATGGGTGCTAAGGTAGCCATGCCAGAAAATGACGTAGTGGCAGTTTGTGGTGACGGTGGATTTTTAATGGTTTGCCAGGACTTGGCTACTGTTAAAGAGTACGACATACCTGTAGTAGTCTGTGTTTTAGATAATAGGTACTTGGGAATGGTAGCACAATGGCAAAAACTATTCTATGATGAACGTATGTCACATACTCATCTGGGAGAAGTTCCAGACTTCGTTAAATTAGCCGAATCATTTGGTGTTAGGGCAGAACGTGTTGAAAAGGTTGGAGAAACACAGCAAGCGATGAAAGATGCTTTAAAATCTGGAGAGCCAACTTTACTAGATATAATCATAGACCCTGATGAAATTCTACCTATGGTACCACCAGGATGTGGCCTAACAGAAATTGTAGGAGAATATAAGGTGGAAAGAGAAATTCCAGGTGATATACGGTATAAAACACCAGGGAAAGCTCAAGAGGGTGGTGATTAATATGCCAACTAAAATGGAGAAGTCCACTGAAAAGAATCATATTATCAGTGCTCTGGTAGAACACAAACCAGGTGTCTTGCAGAGAGTAGCCGGTTTATTCACCCGCCGAGGATTCAACATTGAAAGCATTACTGTAGGAGAATCTGAAATTCCGGGGTTGGCTCGTATGACCATTATTGCACATGGGGATCAGCAAGTGCTGGAACAAATAACCAAGCAATTAAATAAATTGCTGGATGTTATTAAAGTCCGGGATTTAGAAGTGGACAGCACTGTTAAAAGAGAATTATGTCTTATAAAAGTCCATGCCCCTACAGAAAAGGTTAGATCAGAAATCATTCAGTATGCTAACATATTCCGAGGACGTATCATAGATGTGAGTAGTGAAGCTCTGACCATTGAAATCACCGGAGATTCTGACAAAATTGATGCCTTAACAGACCTTTTAAAAGGATTTGGAATTAAAGAATTGGCTCGAACCGGTCCTACTGCCATGTCACGTGGTGCAAAGACCATTTAGATGTCAATTTTCATATTTAATTACCAATTTCTCTCAAAAAAATACTCTTTATTTTTAATTTTTTATATTTATTCAATTTCCTATAACCCTAAAGGATAAGTGAATAAAAAAATTTTGATAAAAATTATAAAAAGACCCCTAATTTATATGTTAATTAAACCATAGTTTGAAACACATTAATTATCAAATCATGATATGCAAATTCTACTGAATAAATCAGAAGTTTTGGGCATGCATGTGAATTTTATTCCAGATACTTAGGAGGATGGCAAATGAAAATGTATTACGAAAAAGACGTGGACACTGGAGTCCTCGCAGATAAAACTATCGCAGTTATAGGATATGGAAGTCAAGGAATGGCTCAATCTCGAAATATGGCCGACAGTGGATTAAAAGTCGTAGTTGGTCTAAGAGAAGGAGGAGCTTCATGGGAAACTGCTGTTGCAGATGGAATGGCCGTAATGAGTGTAGAAGATGCTGCCAAAGCTGCAGACATCATTCACATACTTATTCCTGATGAAATCCAAGGAGTTGTTTATGATAAATCCATTAAGCCATATCTAGAAGAAGGTAACACTGTATCTTTCTCACACGGATACAACATCCACTATGGATACATCAAAGTTCCAGAAGGTATTAATGTAACTATGAGTGCTCCTAAAGGGCCTGGAGCTATGGTTCGCAGGACTTACTTGGAAGGATTTGGAATTCCAGGATTAGTTGCTGTGGAAATTGATGCTACTGGAGATGCTAAACAACAAGCATTAGCTATGGGTAAAGGATGCGGTTTAGCCCGAGCCGGAATACTAGAAACCACTTTTAAAGAAGAGACTGAAACAGATCTCTTCGGAGAACAAGCTGTTCTCTGTGGAGGAGTAACTGAACTTATTAAAGCCGGATTTAAAACTCTGGTAGATGGTGGATACCAGCCAGAAGTGGCCTACTTTGAAACTTGTCACGAATTAAAACTTATTGTTGATTTAATCTACGAAAAAGGGTTCGCCGGAATGTGGCATGATGTAAGTAACACTGCCGAGTTCGGAGGATTAACTAGAAGATCCCGAGTAATTAATCCAGATGCTCAAAAAGAAATGGCTGAAATCCTCAAAGAAATCCAGGAAGGAAAATTCGCCAAAGAATGGGCCTTAGAAAATCAAGCTGGGGGGCCTATGCTCAAGCGAATGCGGGACATGGAAGACGAACTGCAAATAGAAGAAGTAGGTTCTAAACTCCGAAAACTCTGTGGATTACAGAAATAAGGTGATGTCCTTGGTATTCGTGGGCATGGACCACGGCACCACTGGTGTCTCCTTTACCATCCTTTCTTCATCATCGAAAGAAGAAAATGAAGGAAAAAACTCGGTTGAACACTTTAAAATCAGTAGAGAAGATCTTTCCCAGGGTCAGGTTTCTGCCCTAGAGGAACTGGCCCAAAGGGTAGATTTGGATTCTATTGAACTGATGGTAATCACCTATGCCATGGGCGACGGTATTAATACCATAAAACCTCTGGAAAAAGTTAAATACCGAGGTATTTTGTCTATAAATGGTGCAGGAAAAGTTACTGGCGGTGGAACCGCCGTTTATGAGGAAATAGAGAAATCTGGTATTCCCACATTACTTATTCCGGGTTTACATAATAAAACTCCTTGTATTGATCAGAGATTTGCAGCAGCTTATTCTCACCATGCCAGTGCTGAAAAAGTTTCTATAACCTACAATGCTTATCTGGAAACCGGGTGGGAAAATATGGTTGTGTCTGATATCAGCTCTAACTCAGTAAGCATGCTGGTGCAGAATGGTAAAATAGTAGGGGCTGTTGATGCTTGTTTAGGTGCTATGGGTGTGATTCACGGCCCTCTTGATTTAGAAATGTTGAGAGACATTGATGAAGGGAAAAAAACTGCTAATGAATGTTTCTCCCATGCCGGTGCTGTGAAAATCGCGGATATAGATACTAAAGTATCCCGGGCCAAGGATGAACTGATTTTATTAGCTCAAAATGGTGACGATCAAGCTATTCTGGCATTAGATACCATGATGATGACTATTGCCATGGAAATATGGGGTTTAATAGGTATTGCTAATAAAGTAGATGGAATAGTTCTTACCGGATCTATGGGTGCCCTGGAAGAACCTATTAACTTTTATGGTCATTTAAAAGAGTATTTTGAAGGAGTAGTTCCAGTAGTAAGGATTCCTCCCACATCTGGCTCCATGGGGAGTGCTCAGATAGCCAGGGACATTTATCAAGGCAAAAAAAATATTTTAGGCATTGAAGTAGACGATTCTATTTAGTCACATTAAATATTTGAGTCTTATTAATTTAATGCAGATTCAATCCATCTACATTAAATTAAAATTTTATTTTTATGAAATTCAAAATAGTAGAATAAAAAAATTTATAATGCCTAGATTTTTAGAAATAAATTTAAAAAATAAGTGCAATATTTATGTAAATAATATTAATTTTAACTATCTTTTATGGCCATAAAAGCAATTTTACCGCCTTTAATAAATTTTAAGCCATTTTCAGTTATTAGAACGGTGTTAAGATAATTATCAAGAGTCACAACTTTTCCTTCATCTTCTTCCCGGTTTTTTAAACTTACAACCACTTCTTTGTCTTTAAATCTTAAAAATTGTTTATTAACTTGAAAATCGTAATCTTCCTGTGCCATTCTATCAACTCATAATATAATTATCTTATAATAATTGTGTTCTAACAATATCTAATATTTTTTATAACATTCTCATCCTATATTAATTCTTCTAGAACTTGAAATAAGAAATGTGAGATAATAAGTGATTAAATAGAAAAATCAGAATAAATACAAATATTTCAATAGGGACTTAAATTTTATTTTACAATAAAAAAATATAGAAACGGTTAATATATTTAAATAAACAAATATTGAGCTAATTAATATTCTAAAATATTATTAAATAAAATCCCAGGAAGTGAGAAAATGCCCGTAAACCAATTAGAAACAAATCTTGAGGCCATAACTATGACATTAGCCCATCTAGAAAAAGAAAACTGCTGCAATGAGGAACTTTTAGAAGAACTCAGAAAAGAAAGAGATCGTTTACTAAAAGAGCTAAATATTAAATAAATTCTTAAAATAGCTTTTTTCAGTTACAATAATTAGTTTCTTAATCATTTTATTAAATAATTATTTTTAAATTTAAAAATCAATATATTGATTTATAACTTATATTAATTTTTATTGATTAGATTTTTAATTATTTTAAATTATATTAATAAGCTCTGGGCCAGTACATTATTATAAAACCCCAACCAATGCCAGAGAAGCTCCAATAATATCAAATTTATCTGGAATAAATTTATCAACTTGCCAGGCCCATAAAAGAGCCATTACAATGAATATTCCACCATAGGCCGCATAAACTCTTCCAAAGCTTGCGGGTTGTAATGTAGGAATTATTCCATACAGAACAAGAATTATAGTGCCCAATATTACTAATTCTAGGCCTTTTCCTTCTCTAAACCAGAGCCAGATTAAATATCCTCCTCCATTTTCACATAATCCAGCTAAGACAAAGAAAAAAAGGATTTGAATATTTCCATGAAAAATATTGATTCAAAATATTATATAAAATTTTCAAAATCATTCAATAAAAACAGATTATATTCAAAAAATAAGGAAATAAATGGAATTTTAATTATATATTTTAATTTAGTGCCTCAATCCCAAGTTATTTTTAAAAGAACAATTAATGCTCCTAGCTGAGTTAAATTAATCGTTAAAACTGGCACGCCCATTCCAGGCCCACTAAATCCTTCTCTTATAAGCAAAAATATAATAAATATTGTATTTTGAAGGATTAATAACAGTACAAACACCAGCAGCCCCAGAGTAAACTGTGATTTTAATCTCAAGTAGCTTTTCAAGTAAACATAAAGCATTAACAATAAAACTGCTATGTTAATTGCTCCCACTAAAACAGCCAGCATGGCTAATCCCGGATCATCTACCGGGAATTCTTTCTCAAAATGACCTCCTTCAAATAACGGCTAGGGCCCTTCTACTAACATTTAATCACCGTTCCTAATTTTCTCCCATTTTTTTCCAGATATCTTCAAATAATTTATAGTTATCTTCAAGTTGAGATGATAAAAAATACATGGTTCCATATTTTTCCCCAGTTGAAGTAATGATTTTATTCTCTTCAAGGATTTTTATATGATGTCTGACAGTTTTATAATCCAGCTCTAGTTTTTCTGATAGCTGGTGAGCATTATATGGCCTTTCTTTTAATTCATTAATTATTCGGGCCCTATTTATGCCTCCTTTAGTACCAGCAATAAGCCACCAGAGTATTTTTTTCATGAACATCACAGAATAGTTATTGGGATAAAAAGTCCCTAAAAAGTCCTAACTAATAATTATGCTGGAATTAAAGATAAAGTTACCTAAAGAGTGAAAGGATTAAATAAAATTTATAAAATAAAATTTTATCTTTAATCTAGGATTCTATCATTTAGAAGTTCCAGGAGTTTTTATCACATTCTTATCCTTTTTTGAAGAATTTGAATCAAATAAAACCTTGAACATTCTTTTAAACGGCCTTTGATAAATATGGAAATGTACTAAAGCTGTTAAAACCATCAATAGTCCTAGTTCAGCATGCCAATAAGTCATCCCAGAATTATAAACCGTTGATAATCCCATATTAATTATTAAAGTTAGTATAACTCCAGTTATTCCCATTCCCAAAAATCCAAAGGTTAATAATCCATTCCAAATTCTTTTATGAACTCTGGCCTTCAATATTCCTTTTTTAAATAGATAATAGGTTAATAAGTATGCTCCCAGTATTATCAGAGTCGCTGGAAGAATATGAAAATTAGTTCCATCCGCAGTAGAAGAACCGTCAATGCCCGTTGAAGTAGAATCAGGTACTGTAGAGGCATTAGAAGCATTATCGGTACTGGTATCATCAGAACTAACACCAACAGAATTTCCATTGTCGTTAGATGAACTTGATGACTGAGAGGATGAATCCTGGCTGCTGGTATCACTACTACTAGTAGTTTGTTGCGCTGTTACATCAGCTGATGCCAAGTCACAAGCTCCTGTCCCATTAGAATCCATATACCTACCACATTGTCCAGGATATGGATCATATGATAGGCCATAGGGGCATCCTCCAGCACAGGCACCATCAATACTGGCCGCGATTAGGGGTGCTGTGGCCAGAATATTCACTGCCTTAGACTGTCTGGGAGAGAGATTCTCATAGAAAGAACGGGCTTTAATCATTGCATCTTTCATTTTTTCAATTAAGCGTTCCTTATTCAATTTTACACCCCCTTATTCTTTTTAGACCCAAATAATATTTTTCTGGTACTTTTCCAGTATGTGTGTAAGTGGAAAATGGTTACCAAAGTTAGAGTTATTCCAAATTCAATATGCCAATATAAAAGGCCCAGGTTCACGGTGGAAACTATTCCCAGTTCCATCAGAACCATTAGTAAGAATCCCGCCCCGCCAGATACGATGAATGATAACAGTAGTATAAAGTTCCATAAATTAACGTGTAAAGCTTTTTTTATAAGACTCTTCTTGTAAAGAACGAATGTAGCTATGTAAGCTCCTAAAAACGGGACAGATGGTATCAATATATCATAAACCATTTTTGTCCTCCTATTTCTTAATTTTTAATTTTTCTTGATCAATCGAATTTTTATGTTTTTTAGAAAAGTCTGTTTGAATATAACTCTGTTTACTTAAAAGTAATTATTCCATAATTAGACCCAAATCTACACCAAATTAGGACCAGTTTTGCTTATTTTTAGAAATTAACGTCTTAAAATTATTTTTTTATTAAAAAAATAGTTATTCTTATTTAAATAAACAATTAATTAGTTTTAAATACGATTTTTTAGTATTTTTTGCTCAAAAATTCAAAGTTTTGAAGTTTTTTAAAGATTCTATAATTCAAAAATAAAATCAGTTAATTTGAAAAGATAGTTGAAAAATAATTTAAATAAAATGGCCTTTTTAGTATTATGAAATGCCGCAGCAAATTAAAATAAGCTTTGATTAAATCAATAAAATCTTCATGGTTTTGTATTTTAAAGAATAGAAATAATGAAATTGTAAATGGTGGTTAGTTTAAGTTTCTATTGTAAAAAGAACATGGAGATATGCTTACTACAATGATTGATTAAAGATCATTTTGAGATTAATCACTTAAACCATTCTTGCATTAAACTCAAATCAGAAGTACAATCAAGGGATATAGGAGTTAAAGTAGCCTTTTTTTCCATTTTTAATGTGTGAACATCAGTTCCTGGCCTATCATCTTCTACAGGATCTCCATCAAGCCAGTAATATGGCCTTCCTCTAGGATCCAATCTTTTTTGAATATGGACGTTGTACATCCGTTCACCCAAACGAGTAATTAAAATTTCATCGTTTTCGGGATGAGAAGGAATATTAAGATTTATTAAATCCACACCTTCAGGCAAGCCTTTTTCCAGAATATTTTGGGCCACCTTTCTGGTTATTCGCTTTGCCGCCTCAAAGTCCACATCCACATGCCCATCATGGAACTTAATATCGCCCTGATTAACTTGTATGGAAACGGCTATAGCAGGTATTCCATAAGTAGCTGCCTCCATAGCAGCCCCAATAGTTCCAGAGGTGGTTAATTCAGACTTTCCAAGATTTTCACCAATATTTATTCCAGAAATTACCAGATCCGGTTTCTCTTTGGATATTTCAAAAATTCCTAAAATAACAGCGTCAGTGGGAGTACCTGAAACCGCGAAGGCCTCGGTTCCATCGTTTAAATTAGAAGCTGTGACTCTTACCGGTTCAAAAAGAGTTAATGCATGGCCTATTCCACTCTGTTGAGTGGCCGGCGCCACCACAGAAATATTTCCCAGTCCTTCCATAGCATCTTTAGTAGCAATAATCCCTGAAGAGTTAACTCCGTCATCATTGGTTATCAGTATTCTCATGTAGTGATTTTTATTATTGGATCTAATAATAGTTTTTGAAATTATTTTTTATAGAAAAATATCTTAAAATTAAGAAAAATGAACTAACTTACTTAAAAAGAAATTAAAATAATTGGGCAAGTATTAAATAGGATTTTAATCAATAATAATTTAATAAATGGTTTAATTAACTCATAATGAAAATTGTATCATGAATAAATTTAGAAAAAAAGTTTGATATTAAATTAAAGATATTTAATTGAGTTCTGTACAGAAATAGTTCTCAAATTTTCACATTATGAGTTTAAAAGAAAATTTATTTGTTAATCATGAAAAGCAAATATTAATTATAACCTATTGATAATATTATTAAGGATTACTAGATTATAATCTATTTTGGGGCAATAATCTTCATACTCCAGAAGGTGGGAAAATTGGAGAAGAGTAGACTAGTCGAATTCATGGCAAAAATAATGGAAGAATCAGGCTTTAAGGTTTATAAAGATTTTAGAACCTCCAGACACCTGATAGACATTTACGGAATTCTACCCACAGTTCTGGGAGAAATAGGCGTAGTAGTTGCCTGTAAAAACTATGACGAAAAGTGGAAAGTAGGTTTAGATGTTTTAAAAGAAATGGAAATGATTGCTAAAACATTAAAAGCATCAAAAGTCGTTATTGTTACAACTTCTGGTTACAGTTCCCAATCTATTAATTACGCAGCTAGAAGGAATATTAAGTTAATTGACCGAGAAATGTTGCTCAACCTTGCTCAAAAATTCTCCAAAAAGACCCCTGACTTAATGGATTCCGAAAATGAAGATTATAGAGAATATGAAGAATATGGTTCAGACGATTCTGATGATTCCTGTGCAGAAGTTTCTTATACTCCTTCTGGACGTTCATCAAAGAATTCTATTTTCCATCAGGATAAAAAAGGATCTTTAAATAGAAAAAGAGATCGTATAAAATCATCATGGGCCCCGGCACTTAAAGGAATACTGAGCAACACCATTGTATTGATTTTAATCGTTATTGGATTATCTTTCATAATTACCAGCTTAATAGATGCTTTTTCCAATCCAAGTAAAGCCGTTCTCGGAATTTTGAAATTTTTCCTTTCCGCCATACTTGCTTATGGCCTAGTCTATGTTTTGGAAGAGAGAAGTACAGTTATGTTGATTAAAGGGACTACTGTGTTCTTTATTTCATTGTTAGTTTCAATATTGTTGATTATTTTTTAATATTATTTTTTTAATAAAAATGTTTAAAATCTAAATCCTTAAAAATTATTATTATTATTATTATTATTTGAAATTTATTAAAAAAATAATAGTATAATTAGTCCTATAATCGATTCTTGAATCTAAAAATAAGAATTGAATTGTTAGAATGGGTCCGACGAGATTCGAACTCGCGATCACCTCGGTGTGAGCGAGGTATCATACCCCTAGACCACAGACCCGATCAATTTATATATTTTTAAAAATTTTATTAATTAATTATATACTTTATTAAGCATATAAGTTATTATTTAAAAGCAATTATCAAAAAAAGACATTATAATATATCAATGGGCCGGACGAGATTCGAACTCGTGATCACCTCGTTGTAAGCGAGGTATCATACCCCTAGACCACCGGCCCTCGAGTACATCACATTTTGACTGGCTGCCTATATAAACTTTTCCAATAAAATTCCATATAAATTCAATAGTTGAAAAGAAAATAGTAAAAAAGTGATAAACCAACCCAAATGATAATATTAAATCAAAATAAGTTAATATTTTTGTTTTTTTAATATTCCATCAGGATTATTTTTGATATATTTAAAAAGTGGTACCAACTAATTAATTATAATTAAATTACATTAATTTTAATTTATATTTCTAAAAAAAATTAGAATTATTTAAATTAAAGAAGAATTATCTAAAATGAATTATCTAAATCTTATGAGGTATAATCATGGCATGGGATGAATCAGGAAAAATTTGGTTTAATGGAGAATTGGTTGATTGGAATGATGCTAAAATGCATGTTCTATCCCATGTTGTTCATTATGGATCCAGTGTTTTTGAAGGAATACGATGCTACCGTAATAAAAATGGTTCAGCAGTTTTCCGTTTGGAAGAGCACGTTGAAAGGTTGTTTGATTCTGGGAAAATCTATAGAATGGAAATTCCATTTTCTAAAGAAGAAATTTGTAAAGCCATTCTGGACACTATAGAAACCAACAAATTAGAAGAATGTTACATAAGGCCTGTGGTGTTTAGAGGTTACGGAGAATTAGGAGTTAACCCTTTAAAAAATCCTTTAGAAGTTGTAATTGCTGCCTGGGAGTGGGGAAGTTATTTAGGTCAAGAAGCTCTAGAATTAGGAGTAGACGTTGGAGTTTCCACTTGGAGACGCATGGCGCCTGACACTTTGCCAAATATGGCTAAGGCAGGGGCAAATTACATGAACTCGCAGCTGGTTAAAATGGAAGCCTTGGAAAATGGTTATGATGAAGGAATTATGCTTGATTATCAAGGAATGGTCAGTGAAGGAAGTGGTGAAAACATATTCATAATCAAAGATGATATTATTTACACCCCATCCATGTCTTCCTCGCTTTTAAAAGGAATCACCCGGGATTCTATTATAAAATTAGCTAAATCCATGGATTTAGATGTTAGAGAAGAGCAAATTCCAAGAGAGATGTTATATATGGCCGATGAAATATTTTTCACTGGAACTGCTGCTGAAGTAACCCCTATTCGTTCTGTAGATAAAATAACTATTGGAAATGGGAAAAGAGGAATTATTACGGAAAAATTACAAAAAAACTTCTTCAAAATACTCAAAGGAGAAGTAAAGGATGAATTTGGCTGGTTAACTTATTTAGAATAGTTAATCTACCAATAAATCAAAACAGAATTGTATTTAAAAAAATATGCAAGTATAAGTTATAACTTATAAGTAAAAAGTTATAAGTTATAATTAATTTATTTTTATAAATTTTATTATATAATTCAAAACATTAAGCTGAAGTAGTATTTTAAGAAAAACAACAAATTTAAATAATATTTTTTGATAAGAATTAACTATTTAATTTCAAATCAATTTTAAGGAAATATTTTAAAAAATAAAAGATAATTAAGGTGATTAAATGGACATTATACAAGCAATAATTATTGGGATCGTGCAGGGTTTAACCGAATTTCTCCCAGTGAGCAGCTCTGCTCACCTAGTATTTATACAAGAAATCATGGGTGTGCAATCCAGTCTAGCATTTGATACTTTACTACATATAGGAACCTTGGTAGCGATCTTTGCCTATTTCTGGAATGATATCATACATATGATAAAATCATTTTTCTCCAGTTTGGCAGACATTCCCCGGGGACAGTTCAAAAAGAACTTCCAAGAAGATCAATATAAGAAACTGGCCTGGTTAGTAATAATTGGTACCATACCTGCCGGATTAGCCGGAGTTCTGTTCAAAAGCAACTTTGAGAGTTTATTTAGTAGTATACTAGCGGTAGGAATATTTTTAATAATTACTGGTTTCTTACTCTGGGGATCTGAGAGATTTAGCCAAAGGATTAGGCCAGAAGATAAAAAACCATTAAAAAAATTAACCATTAAAAATTCATTAATTGTGGGTATTGCCCAGGCCTTTGCCATTGCCCCAGGAATATCACGTTCAGGAGCTACCATATCTGCCGGACTATTTTTAGGATTTCAAAGAGAATTAGCAGCAAGATACAGTTTTCTTTTATCAATACCAGCTATTTTTGGTGCAGCACTAGTACAAGCCAAAGATATAACTAGTTTAGACATGAATACTGCGGCCCTAGTTGCTGGATTTTTAGCATCAGCCATTACTGGATATTTGGCCATAAAATTCATGCTAAAATTAATTAAAGAAAGAAGTTTGCTTATATTTGCATATTACTGTTGGATTGTAGGAATTATAGCTGTGGCATTATCTTTATATTTCCACATCTAATTCTTTCTTTTTTAATTTTTTAAATATAATTAAAGTCTTGTTTTTTTTAAATTGTTAAAATAAAGAAATTAAAAAAATATTGTTATAAGTTATAACTAATAACCTATTATTTGCTACTATCAAATAGTCAATTATTTATTGATGTAGTCCTTCATAAAAAAGTAGAGTAAAAAATAAAATGTTGGTGATTTAACTGGAAATCCCAAAGACAAAAAGAAACTTGAAAAAATTATTTTTCTGGAGGTTAAAAGGTATAAATCGAATTTTTAACAGCTTCGTGCTTTTTGGATCTTTAAATCTTTTTTAAATTTAATTAATGATTTTTTGACATAAATCTTCTGTTTCTTTCCTTATATCTCGAATATCAATGCCTTGCAGAAGTGCAGCCATTATAGCTCCACCAGCACCTACCCCTTCCTTAACAGATCCTGATAAGTATCTTCGAAGGCCTTCATTGTCAGATTCATGGAAAAATGGATCAGCAGCATACAAGGAAACTTCTCCAATTTGTTCTATGATGTGATGGATATTAGAAGTCTCATCTTCGACTACGAAAACTGTAGTGGCAATGCATAAATTAGAAAAATCAAAATCAGGCTCCAAAGCCTTAATTAAAGCACAAACAGCAGTCATCTGGGTTCCTCCAGCCAAGGTAACTGGTACTTCACTCCCCATTGCTAATCCTGCTACTGCAGGAATCATAGGGTCTCCTACGGCTTCCACTGCCTTAAATGGATCTGAAACTGATTCTCCCCAAAAAATTCCTGCTGAGGCCATTCCTTCCTTAACTACGTCTTTTTTCAAATCATGAGGGTTTTCACTCATGCTCCCACTAACTTTAAAGCTGGCATCATATCCCAGGGCCGTCAAAACTCCCAAAGCCGTGGTTGTTCCAGCAGGAGTGCTTTCACCAATGATTAAGTGCTCTGTGAGCTTTGAAAGTGTTTTTCCTAGAATTTTCCCATTTTCAAATATTTTTTGAGGGTTTTTTACAGCCTTTCCCGTCCGTATATCTTTTCCAGCTGAATCACCCAGTTTTACATAAGGAACCGACGGTTTTATTGCTGAACCAGCATCGGCCACTAAAAATGGTATATCTGCTATTTGGAGTGCTGCCTTGGTAATAACTGCTGGTGTGGGGGCGGCACCCCCTTCTACAATCGTCTGAGGAATTTCATCCAAACATAAGGGTTTATCATGGATAATTAATTCTACATCTGCTGCCGGAGTATATTCCGTTAATTCAGGGCTGACACCCGCCCCAGTAATTCCAGGGATTTTTGAGGTGGCAGTGGTGGCTATCGTGCAAACAAATAGAGATTTTTTCTCCACTACCCTACCTAAAAATTCTGTTGAACCATAAATATTCAAACCATCACACATTATTTCACCTATTAATTATACAATAGAATTAGTAATAAGTGTATATTAATAGCTTTTTTATTATACTAAATCTTTTTAAAGTAAACCAGAAATTGTTTAAAAAAATGAACTAAATATT
Organism: Methanobacteriaceae archaeon; assembly: GCA_023249725.1. Classification (GTDB taxonomy): domain Archaea; phylum Methanobacteriota; class Methanobacteria; order Methanobacteriales; family Methanobacteriaceae; genus UBA349. The sequence continues at coordinate 6,508 of JAHFBZ010000037.1, read as the reverse complement.
TTAATAATATATGTTAAATAAACCTTCAAAGATTTTAAAATCAAGTTTAGAAATGTTTAAAACCTTTTCTTAGGTAATAAATAATAATATAAATAGAGGTACATTTCAACTGTAAAAAAACTTTTAAAAATATTCGAATTTTATATTAAAGGTTTTAAATATTTAAAAATTCAAATTAATCCATTTTATAATAAATAAAAAATATTCAAATTACGAGGAAACTTAATGTCAAATTTTATTTGTTTAGGAATCGAGGGTACTGCAGAAAAAACTGGAGTGGGTTTAGTTAATAAGGAAGGTCAAATTCTAGCCTCCGTTGGTAAACCCCTAATTCCAGAATCAGGAGGAATCCATCCTCGAGAAGCAGCAGAACATCACGCCCAATGGATACCAATATTAATTAAAAAAGCTCTAGAAGATTCAAATCTAAATTTAGAAGATATAAATCTAGTTGCATTTTCCCGTGGTCCAGGTTTAGGCCCTGCGCTGCGTACTGTAGCCACTGCTGCTAGAACTTTAGCATTATCTCTCAAAATACCAATTATAGGAGTAAATCACTGTTTGGGACACGTAGAGATTGGCCGGCTAACTACTGGAGCGCAAGATCCCGTTTCATTATATGCCAGCGGAGGTAACACCCAGGTCATTGCATTTGATGGAGGCCGTTACCGGGTCTTTGGAGAAACACTGGACATTGCCGTGGGAAATATGCTAGACCAGTTCAGCAGAGAAGTAGATTTAGGCCATCCCGGAGGTCCTGTTGTGGAAAAACTGGCCCGAAAATCCCAAAATTATTTAAAACTTCCTTATGCAGTTAAAGGAATGGATCTTTCATTTTCAGGACTTTTAACAGCTGCTCAAAGAAGGTATGAAAAAGGAGTTCCCATGGAAGATCTTTGTTACAGTTTGCAAGAAACTGCTTTTTCCATGATGGTGGAAGTAACTGAAAGAGCATTAGCTCATACCCAGAAAAAAGAGGTTATGTTATGTGGGGGAGTGGCAGCCAATACCCGTTTAAGAGATATGCTATCTCAAATGGCCGAAGAACATTATGCTGACTTTTTTATGCCTCCAGTAGAATATTGTGGGGATAATGGAGCCATGATTGCCTGGATGGGTCAAAAGGTTTATGCAGAAAGTGGTGGCCAGAAAATAGGAGATACTAATGTTATTCAGCGCTATCGTACCGATCAAGTGGACGTACCCTGGATGAAAAGTACCGAGCACTTTTTAAAACTTCCTGACGATTTAAAAGCCAAAGGAGCTGAGGCCAATATTTACGAGGGTCAGTGGTTAGGGGAAGATGTAATTGTAAAGAAAAGAGTTCCTAAAGGTTACCGCATAAGCGAAATAGACCAGCGCCTTCGAATATCAAGAACCAAAAAAGAAGCCCGTTTGCTGGGTCAAGCCAAGCGTTATGGTGTGAGAACCCCAGTCCTTTGGGACATAAATCTAGAAAATGCTTCATTGGTAATGGAAAAAATTAATGGGCCTCAAATTAAAGACGTTTTAAGTAAAGTAAATGAAAAATCTCGGGAAAATATATGTAAAAAACTGGGAGAAAACATAGCGCGACTTCACGAAGGTGGAATAATCCATGGAGATTTAACCACATCCAATCTTATTTTAAAAGATGATGAAATTTTTTTCATAGACTTTGGCCTTGGAAAATCATCAGACCTGACAGAAGACAAAGGTGTGGATCTTTTAGTTCTTAAAAAGGCCTTACAGAGCATACACTACCAGATTGCAGAGGTATGTTTCCAGTGTATCTTAGAAAGCTATGAAGAATTTTCAGGAAATGATAAAATTAGGGATAAAATAAGTGAAATACAAGCTCGGGGCCGTTATATTTAAAATTATATTATTAATAATCCAAAAAAAGAAAAAATAATGGAAATAATGAAAAATAGAAATAAATTGGACAAATAATAGTTAAATAATAAATTTTGAAATTCCGATAATGAAGTGTATAAAATGAAGGTAACATTTATAACAGGTAACCAACACAAAGTAGAAGAAGCAGAAAAAATATTCGAGAAGTTTGGCATACAACTAAAACATGTTGACCTAGGCTATCCAGAACTTCAGGGAACCTTGGAGGAAGTGGCCCGGTACGGCACACAGCATGCTGCCAATCGTCTGGGAGAACCCGTTATTGTTGAAGATGCGGGACTGTTCATAAAATCTTTGAAATGGTTTCCAGGCCCATATTCTGCCTATGTGCAGGATACGATTGGGAATTCTGGTATTTTAAAGCTAATGGAAAATGTTAAAGACCGATATGCCGAGTTCAGGTCGGTGGTTGGGTACAGTGCCCCCAATGCCGAGCCCGAGATTTTTTTAGGTGCGGTTAAAGGACATATTTCTGCAAAAGAGAAAGGAAATTACGGTTTTGCTTTCGATCCGCTGTTCTATTCAAAAGAGAAGGAAAAAACCTTTGGTGAACTAACTACTCTCGAAAAAAATGAGTTTTCTCATCGTAGAAAATCATTAGAGCAGTTCGCTAATTGGTATAAATCTCAAAAATAGAAATAATGAGTGTAAATTTGATGTATTTGAGTTATTAAAAAGTAATCTAATTTAGATATATAATTTCTTAAAATTGATTTAATTCACTCTAATCAAATAATATATCAAAAGACAGTCATTGATCGAATATTATCAATTTTAGTAATTTTCATTAAATTCTAGTCGAAAAAGAATAAAATCGACAAATATTTTTAAAAATAAATAATAGAGGTATGATTAAATGGCAAATAAACCTGATTGGGTAGAATACTCCAATGAAGAAATTGAAGAACTAATATTAAAACTGACTAAAGAAGGAAACTCCACCAGTAAAATTGGTATCATCTTAAGAGACCAATACGGTATCCCTAATGTTAAATTAGTAACCGGTGATAAAATTACCCAAATTCTGGAAAAACACGGCCAAAAGCCAGAATATCCAGAAGACATAATGAACCTCATTAGAAAAGCAGTTAACATCAGAGACCACTTGCAAGAAAACCATAAAGATTTGCACACCAAACGGGGATTACAAATTATTGAATCCCAAATCCGACGTCTTGGAAGGTACTATGTCCGAGAAGGCGTAATGCCAGAAGGATGGAGATATGACCCACAAAAAGCAGCACTCCTTGTTAAATAGAGGTGATGAAGCCTGCCAGGTCCTCAAAGAGCATCTGGAAAAAGGAAGCATTATTAGGATCATATCCCACAATGATGCAGACGGCATATCTGCCGCGGGAGTGGCAGCCAATACCATATCCCAAGAAGATGGCCAGTACCACATTAGTATCGTTCCCCGTTTAAGGGACAGTTTTATTCAAAAACTGACCAAGGAACGATACCAGCTTTTCTTTTTTTGTGATATGGGTAGTGCCTATTTAGATTCAATTTCCAGGATAAAAGGTGATATAATCATTGCCGACCATCACCAGCCCATGAAATTTGAAACTAAAGAAAATATAACCCATGTTAACCCCCACTTATTCGGAGTAGATGGTAGTAAAGAAGTTAGTGCTTCTGGAGTTACCTATTTAACTGTGCGAGGAATGGAAAAACAATCCCTGATCCCAATGGCCTTAGCCGGTGCTTTTGGTGACATGCAGTACTATGATGGTTTTTTAGGTATTAATAAGATCATACTGGATGAAGGATTAGAATATGGTTCTGTAGAAATGCATAAAGATTTAAAAATTGCTTCTAAAAATGAAGAACCACTTTACAAATCTCTAGCTTACAGTTTCAGTCCAATTCTTCCCGGATTATCCGGAGATTTAGAAGCTTCCATGGCCTTCTTAGAAAAACTGGGAGTTTCTTATGGAGTTAAATTTTCTGATTTAGGCCCTGAAGAGCGAGATATCCTTAAAGATGAATTAGTGCGTATCAATCCTGAAATTTTCTCTGATGTCTATAGTAATCCTAAAGAAAAACCAACTTTAAGAGACATTGAGGATTATTCGAGGATTTTAGATGCTTGTGGAAAAAACAAGAAGTATGGTCTTGGCTTGGGAATTTGTCTGGGTGAAAAGAGCGATGCACTGGATGTCGCCCTTGATCTACAGCGAAAATACCGGCAAAATCTAGTTAATGGATTGAGCTGGATAAAGAGAGAAGGCTCCAATGTAATGGAGAACATCCAATATCTTTACGCTGAAGAAAAAGCTCGGAAAAGTGTTATGGGAACCATTGCCAGTATATCACTATCAATGGAAACTTTAGACCCGGAGCTACCAATTCTAGCATTCTCCAGAATGGATAATCTCGTCAAAGTATCTAGTAGAACTACCCGTAACATGGTAGAAAAAGGTGTAGATCTTGGACAGGCCTTAAAAGATGCTTCGAGTAGCTTTGGTGGTACTGGGGGCGGACACGACATAGCAGCAGGAGCTATGGTTTCTTTCAAGGAAATGGATAATTTTTTGAATCTAGTTGATGAAATAGTTGGTTATCAGCTGGCACAGTGAATAAATCCATTTTAAATATTTTTATTTTTGATTTTTTTATTTAATTCTGTTGAATTTAATTTTTTAATGATTTGCGGATTTATGGTTTCTTTAACCATTTAATCTAAAAATCCGATGAATTTAAAATTGCTATATTAAAAAATAATTTATTTAGTTGAATAAAGAAATTAATTATTATAATAAATTCAATTCTAATATGGATTATGATATCTAATAAAAAAATTATAAGTTATATAATTATTTAAAAAGGGATTAAAATGCACCTTACCAAAAAAGAAGAAAAAATGTGCCAAGGAGAGTATGGAGAAACCATTAGAAAAAGTATGGAAATTCTAGTGGCCTTGGGCGACATATATGAAGCTGAAAAACTGGTGAATATCACCTCGGCCCAGGTTTCAGGGGTTTCCTACAAAACTATTGGTGATGCTGGGCTAGAGTATCTAGAAGATCTGGCTCAGGACCCCCAGGCCCGTACCAAAATCCCATCCACATTGAATCCCGCTGGAGTGGACCTTGATCAATGGGAAGAGTTAGGATTTTCACCAGAATTTACCAAAAGGCAAAAGAGAATCGTGGAAGCCTATGGAAAAATGGATGTTATGACCACATGTACTTGTACACCATACCTTATTGGAAATGTGCCTCTGCAGGGATCACATATCGCCTGGTCAGAATCATCGGCCGTGGCCTATGGAAATTCTGTTTTGGGAGCGAAGACTAACAGGGAAGGTGGACCTGGTGCATTGGCCGCGGCTATATGTGGAAAAACACCGGCTTATGGTTATCATTTGCAAGAAAATAGGAAGGCTAGTATGGTTGTGGAGGTGGATTGTGAACTTAAAGGAGCTGATTACAGTGCTTTGGGCTATTTAGTGGGACAGGAAGTAGGTGATGGAATTCCTTACTTTAAAATGAGTAATAGGCCCTTGGTTGACAATCTTAAAGGAATGGGGGCCGCCCTTGCATCTTCAGGAGCAGTAGCTTTGTACCATATAGAAAATATTACTCCAGAATATCAAAATGCTGCTCCTGAAGACACTAATGATAAAATAACAGTTGTTCGTGAAGAAATACAAGAAGTTCGGGAAAAACTTTCCACCAGCAGCAAAAAAGCCGATTTAATATGTTTAGGGTGTCCCCACGCCTCTTTGGACGAGATAAGAGATATAGCCGAGACTTTACATGGCAAAAAGTTGAAAAATAAACTCTGGTTATGTACATCTATTAATATGAAGGCTGCAGCTGAGCGAATGGGTTATACCAAAATGATTGAGCAGGCCGGAGGTAAATTGGTCTGTGATACTTGTATGGTCGTTTCTCCCATAGAAGAACTTGGATTTGAAGTCATTGGAGTTGATTCAGCAAAAGCAGCTAATTATGTTCCCAGTATGTGTGGCTTAGAGGTAGTATTTGATGATTTTAAGAATTTGATTGTGGAAAAATAGTTCAATCTATTAAAACCATTTTCCAAAATTAATTCATTACTTATAAATTATTTCTTATAATGGGTTTGTAAAGTTTGTGGGTGTTGTTATTTTTTTATATGTTTTTGTGTCCAGTTTTTCATTTTGTGGTGTAGGTAGGTGAGTATTCCGGTTATGGTTTTGTATTTCTTTTTTATTTGTTCTGGTTCTGTTTGTCTGTAGTAGTTTTCTACTGTGTTGGATGTTCGTGGTATTTTATGATGTTCCATGAAGTTGGTGAGTCTTTTATAGGCGGGTACGATTTTTTGTTTAATGAATCGCTGTAAAACACGTGGTATTTTATTAAAATCTTTTAATAAATTGTTTAGTCTTTGATTACTGGTTTTGTGGTTGTATGTGCGGAATATGTTTTTGATATCGGTGAAATAGAGGCATAAATTGATTTTTTCACGTTCTGTGAGTTTTTTTACTGCGTAATTGTTTGTATATTTTGTCTCCAATCATTTTAAACAGGTGAAAGATGCATAATTGGTGTTTAACACCAATATTATTCATTATATTTTTATATAATGGCATGTGGTCGGTGGTGATTGATATTAATGGTTTATT
>JAHFBZ010000036.1 GCA_023249725.1 Methanobacteriaceae archaeon | reverse complement strand
ATGCCGTAATGATGGGTAATCTTCTGGCAGGGACTTATGAAGCTCCAGGAGAAGTTGTAGTAATGAATGGACGTAAATACAAACAGTACCGTGGAATGGGATCATTAGGTGCTATGACGGGGGGAATTGGTGCTGGAACTGACAGATATTTCCAGACTCAAGAGTCCAAAGGGCCTATGAAACATACTAAGCTGGTACCTGAAGGGGTGGAAGGTGTAGTTCCTTACCGAGGAACGGTTAGTGAAGTTATATTCCAAATGATTGGAGGTCTCAGGGCTTCTATGGGCTATTGTGGTGCTAAAACTATTACTGATATGAAAGAAAAATCAAAACTGGTTAAAATAACTTCCAGTGGTATAAAAGAAAGCCATCCCCACGATCTTTTGATTACCAATGAAAGCCCGAACTATCCTACCTTAGAATAAGGAATTAAATGAAGAAATATTTCTTCATATTTCTTAAATAAATTTTTTGTCATTAAATATATGGATTTAATGGAGCAGTTTTGATTATATACTGAATTCCCTAATCCTTTTCAATATTATTCTTATTTTTAAAAATAATTAAATTGAGGTTGTTAAAATACTAGAAAAGTCTTCAAGATCATTTATTATCCTTTGTGGCGGTTTGAGCACTAGAATGGGTGAAGATAAGGGACTAATGAATTTTAAAGGAGAACCTCTTATTTTAAATATTTTAAAAACAGTTAATAAGTTTGCAGATGAGGTTTTACTTATTTTTAGGGATGATATTCAATTAAATAAATATAAAACTAATTTAAAGGACATTATTTCCTTTGAATATTTTAATTTTAATTTAAAGTTTTTTGTTGATGAATTTAAAGGAAAAGGCCCATTAGCTGGAATACTTGTGGGATTATCAAATATTAATAACGAATATGCTTTGGTATTACCATGTGACTCACCTTTTGTATCAGAATTTTTTATAAATTCGATATTTAGCAAAATGGAGATCTCTAATGAAAATTATGATTCAATTGTTCCTCAATGGAAAAACGGGGATTTAGAACCACTGCATTCTATTTATAGTGTAAAAACAAAAAATATTATTTTAAAAATGATTTCCAATGATAAAAGGGACGTTAAATCATTTATTGGTGAAATTAATTCGCTTATGGTAGCATCGGAAATTCTTGATCCCACGGGAATGAGCTTTAAAAATTTTAATAAACCTGAGGATATTATAATCTAACCTTACGGCTAAAATAATACTTTAGAATAAATTATTAGATATTCAACAATCCTTTTAATAAACCATAAAGAAATATTTGTTTTCAATGATTAATAATTATTAAGTTAACCATTTAATTCAGCTCATTTAAAAAAATTTATTTAAAATAGATTCATTTTTATATCAATAATTTTTTAACAAGATGTCTTAAAAAATAATATAATTACAAAAAAAGATAACTAAAGCTTATATTTATTATTCTATTTCTACTGAACGTGGATTTCTTCCCATTTCCAGTATAAATTTATTCACGCGCTCAATCATGTCAATATAGCTATCTTTTTCAATTCTACATCCATTAACAATGGTGTATTCAGGCATTATGCCCTTTTGATTTTTGAATTCTATTATTTCATTAACCATTTCTCGATATTGTTCTAGACTTAAACTATCCATCAATATCAACCAACTAAGTTTTTTTATACTCTATTCATCTAACTATATAAAAATAATTGTTTTGGGTTTCCTTTAAGCATTTTATGACTTATATTAATATATTTAATACAATAAACCTTGTTGAACTTAAAGTTAAAGATTTTAATAAAGGGTTAATTGAAGTTTTAGATCTGAAAAATAATTGCCAAAAACGAATTTTAATTAAAAAAATGAAATCTCTAAACTTAAACAAATTATTCCATTTCATACCGTGACTTAAGAAACAGAAGTATCTATCACAATTTAAAAAAGAAAAAGAAGGTGATTTAATTAATAACTAAATTTTTATTTTTGAATATTTTCACCAGTAACCGTCGGTGAACCTGATTCTAACCCAATCTTCTCCCCTACTGGCAAGATATCCACCCAGTGCTGTGAGATAAATAATTATGGGGTATATAATCAACCTTTCAGAACCTCCCTTACCTATTAGTGCTCCTATAGGATTTGTAGCACCCATACCAAAAATTAATGGCGAAATAAGGGTTATAAGGGCTGTTAATCCAAGTACAATGGAAATGATAGTCATTGGGATATTGATTCCAAGCCTGTAACTAAATATGAGTGCTAAGCTTCCGGATATGAAAGCTATCGTTGCGAAAGTTACATGGATTGCATGTGTGTATTCTGGGAATATCCCTAGTGCTGCGATACAAATGCCAAAAATAGCAAGGCATGATGAGAAAAGACGGCAACCTCCACTTTTTAGTATTAGATAAACTGATACCACAATTAAAATTCCTAAGAGGATATTACTGAGGTTGAAGATGAGGGCTGCTGGTTCAACCAATGGTAATGATCCCCCAAGATCGCTCAAACTGTTTAAAGCAATGCTGTACCCGGGAAACATTGCTTCGGCAATGTTAACTGCCAGAATATATTGAATACACCCCACCAACAATAATATTCCTGCACTTTTATAATGGTTATTTTCTGGTTTGAAAATACTTCCTTTTTGATATTTCATTCAAAATTTCCTCCTAATAAAAGATTATCTAATAAAATCAAGTGTTTAATTCTGTAATTTTTAATTAATCTCTACTTTGGCATCTGGATCAAATGGATTGGTTCTCAAAGCAAGGGAGAATAAATATGGATAATTTTCCATCAAATGTTCCATATATTGAAGCCATTCATATATTAAATAAGAGTAAACTCTTTCAATGTCCAGGGAAAGATGTTGGTAATCAGAACTAGGTAATTTATCTAAATTATCTCTGTTTTCCAATTCCTCAGTTAAATGAAATGCGGCCCACAACATATCTGTAAAACTTTCATGTTCTAATAAATTGGGGTTTTCAAGTAATCCTAACATAAACTGTCTTTTATCCAATAATAATGATTTTAAACTTTTTAAAAGTAAAATTGAATTTTCATCATCATTATTTAAGGGTATGGTATAATCATAATTTTTAATTATATCTGCTGATTCAGAGAAATTTCGTTCTTCCCATCCCATAGCAACTTTCAGATTGTTTCTTATATTATCAATATCTGGATCAAATGAAGAAATTTCTTTTAGTAAATCGGTTCCTAATTCACTAAAAAAAGCTCCAATAACCATATTGAGTTTTTCCATCATCATAGCCTTTTCTTTGTTACTTATAACTCTTTCTATTACTAAAACTAAGATTAAAGCTTCTAAAGGAAGGAATGCCAGGTCTATTCCAATGTAAAAGAAAACTGACTTAGCGTCTTGAAATATCATATATACAGAAGAATAGATTATGAAAGAGATTAAAATTAGCACAATCCCTGTTTTAATTTCCCAATTTAAATTTTTAAGTGATTTCATTATATCTCCATTGATAATTTTTAATTATTTCGTCTTTTTTAAGTTTTAACATTAATTAAATAGTATAAATAATGGCTATGGGGTTTTGAGAGAACATCATGGTTCCGCGATCAATTATACGTCCTTTAGAAATATTTACTTCAATTATTTCCACTTCAAAACCTAATTCTTTAAGTTTGGATATGGATTGTGTTTTAGTTTCCATTAAAATTGCAGTAACTATTATTCTGCCGCCAGGATTCAGTTTTGTGCTGGCTTTTTCAATTATGGAATATAAATCTCCTCCACTTCCACCAATCATCAAAATGTCAAATTTTGGTATTGACTTAAGGACACTAAGAGCATCCTCTTCAAATAATTTTACATTATCTAGAAGTTCATATTCTAAAAGATTCTCTCTAGTTAGTTTAACTGCGGCTGGATTTTTATCAATTGAATAAACTTGTTTTGATCTTTTTGCAAACTCTAAAGTCAAACCACCAGTTCCACATCCAATTTCTAATACTGTTTCATCTTTTTTTACTTTAGATTTACAAATTACAAGACATCTTATTTCTTCTTTAGTGGGGCCAGGCACATCAGTGTTTGTTTTAAAATCTGAATCTCTAAACATATTTTTTACCTTTAGATTTTAATATTAATTTAATAGAGGTAATGATTTAGTAAATGAGAATATCATATCTGAATATCAATATCCTATAATAATGAGTAAATGGATTTTTTATTTAATTATTTTATTTCAATTAGATATTATATTGCTTAATTAACAGAAAAAATTTAAAAAAATAATATTGATTTTCTATTATTTGATTTCATTACCACTCCAGCGATTAAAAAGCTCATGATCAATTTCCAGAACATCTAAAACTTTTCCAGCAATAAAATTAGTTATATCATCTAAATTTTTAGGTTTATGGTAAAATCCAGGCATTGCAGGAAGAATTACTCCTCCTTCTTTACTAATTTTTAACATATTTTCCAAATGGACAGAACGCAGTGGTGTTTCACGAGGAACAAGAATTAATTTTCTCCTTTCTTTCAATGACACATCCGCGGCCCGGGTAACAGCATTATCTGCATAGCCGTTAGCAATTGCAGATAAAGTTTTCATGGTACAAGGAACAATTACCATACTTTCAAAAAGACAAGAACCACTATTGATAGAAGCAGTGAGGTCTTTTGAATCGTAATAATAAGTTGCAATATTTTTTAGATCTTCCAGTTGTATTCCTAACTCATAATCTAAAATAAGCTTAGCAGGTTCAGTAACAACTAGTCCAGTTTCTTTTCCACATTTTTTAAGAGATTCTAACACTTTTAAACCGTATGCAACACCACTTGCACCAGTTATGGCAACGATAATCATTTTATCACTTTTTAAATTAAATTTTTTAATCACATAATTAAATTTTTAATTATTCAACTTACCTTATTTGACTATTATGAATAACAATATATGAATAACTATTCAAAACTATTATAATGGACTTATTAGCCGCATTTGCTTGTCATGTCTGTTTTTCTGTTCAGGTAAGTTCAAATAATCGTAAAAATTGAAATCATGTAATTTTGATGTGTGTTCTTCAGGAACGTAAAGACAAAGATCCGCATGATTAAATCTAGCATCTCTTAAAGCACCCACAATGCTGGATATTTCACTTAATTTTACTATGGCATCGTCCACGGATACTAAAGTTCTCATTTCATCAAATGATGGATATTCTGGCATGTTAATAATTAAATAATCTTCAGGAATGTTTTTATCTTCAGCAATCTCTTTTTCAGCTTTTTTCAGCTCTTTCCTTTTAATCTTAAATGCCTGTTGTGGATCTTCAAGATCACTTAGTTTTAGAGAACTTATATTTTTTAATAAATCCCGATTATCTAATTTGTGCATCATCTCTCCTATGAAACCTTCCTGACCTCTGGAAAGAGTAATAATGTCCGCATCATCGTATTGGTATATGTTTTTGGCGTCAATTTCTTTTTTTTCAATTAATTCTCTTAAACAACGTCTAAACATGGCATTAACAATTCGGGTAGTATGGTGTTGATAAACACTGGGATACATGAAATATCGTGCTAAGAGCGTTGACTCTGCAGCTTGAACTCCTTTTTTATCAAGTACTAGATTATTTTCTAGTTTCATATTATAAATGAGTCTTTCTATGTCTATTATTCCGTATGCAACACCAGTATAATGTGAATCACGTAAAAGATAGTCCATTCTATCTACATCAAGTTCTCCAGATATGGCCTGACCTAATACTGTTTTCCCATTTATTATATCAATTATTTGACTAATATCAAATTCTTCAGACAGTAATTCTCCAAGATTTGAGTTTTTGATGACCCTAGCAGTTAAAGCTTCATGTTTTTCATCTAAAACTGCTTCAGAAACGTGAGAAAAGGGCCCATGTCCTGTATCATGTAAAAGAGCACATGCTCTTAAAATTCTTTTTTTCTCATTATCTAGATTTAAATGATCAGCTAATCTAGAAGCTAGATACATAGTGCCAATGGAATGCTCAAAACGTGAATGATTTGCACCGGGATAAATTAAATTAGTAAATCCTAATTGTTTTATTCTTCTTAATCTTTGTATCTGTGGAGTATCAACTAATTTAAGCTCAAAATCGTCAATCTGTAGATTGCCATGAACACTATCCCTTATAAACTTCAAATTAAACCCCCAATATGGATTTGCTAATTATTTGCAGTTAAATACGCAATTAATAATATTTAATTAATAAAGATTAATTGGCTATTTTTAATAAATATAACTGATAAAATTTATTTAAATCAGGCTTAATTTAAATTTAAAATATTAACCACCGGACATTATAATATTAGTGCCTTTATTACTTTCTTCATCTTTTTGAAAGTCCAGATCAAATTTTGTTCTTTCAATAACTTCTTTTAATGCATCTAAAGTTTCGTGACGGTGTGCACCTGCCACAACAACTAAAAATAAAGGATCTCCTATGTAAAATTCACCTAAATAATGTACTACTGCTATTTCTTTAACGGAATATTTGTCTTTAACTTCCCTAACAATTGATTCTAGTCCTTTTTGGGTTTCAGTAATATTGGGAGCACTTAATATTAGTTTTTTTACTTCTAAATCCTTTTCTTTTCCTCTAACAATCCCTTCAAAGGAAAAAATAGCCCCGGATTCATCTATATATGGACTTTTTTTAACTTGATCAATTAGATCAGATATATTGATCTGCTCTTCGTCTTTTTTAATAATTTTAACTAGCATAAAATCCCTTTAAATTCTTGATAGATTCTTCTTTTATAGATTTTTTAATAATTTAATAAATTAAATAATAGTTAGATTCCAATAACCCGATTTTATTTTAATGATTTTATTTTGAATAAATATTTACCATTTTTTTATTTTTCACTTACTTCTTTTTTGGCTAGATGTTTTATTCGCTCTAGGCCGTCAATTTCACTTATAGCTTCTATTACGGAACTCGGAACAAGCGATTCCCAATCTTCTCCATTAAGCATTCTTTTCCGGACTTCAGTACCAGATAAAGTATCTCTATAAAACAATGGTGGTGTGGTAACCTGGTAACCTTCTTCCAAGAATAAACGTTGAACCAGAGGATTTCCAGTGTATATTTTCTCAAAAGGTGGAGTTAACATCTTAATATGTGCCACCCACACCGAATTACAAGCTATATCTTGAATTGGTAATATGTAATATTTGGAAGCGGGAATTCCATCCTCACTTAATGCTTTGGTCAGCATCATTACTCGCTCTCCACCAGTAAAAGGATCTTTTAAAGTGTGACTCAGTTGAGCACTTCCTATGCAAATAATAACTTCATCTACTTCTTCTAGTATCCTTTTTACAACCTGAAGATGGCCTTGATGAACTGGTTGCATTCTACCTACGAGTAATCCCCTCATTTAATCACCAAATTAATTTTATTAATTCTATTTATTCACTTTCTATTAATTAAGATTTTTTAATTAGAAACCAAGAATTATTTAGTAAAACTCATATCTATTAGGAACATTAATTGATTATTTGAATTTTAGAAATGGAATTACAGAAATGGAATTACAGAAATGGAATTACAGAAATGGAATAATCATATCATATACTTTTAAGTGTATAATCATAGAAAAAGAATTTCATTGTATTTAAAATATATTCAGATAATACACAAGTTATATTCATATTTGGTATCTTAAAAAATTTTAAAGAAGTATTTTATAAAATTAAGATTAATGCAAGTTTCTTACGGATTAATAATATCTTGGTGATACACATGATTGAAATTGAAAATCTTTCAAAAACTTATAAAATGGATAATGGAGCCGAAATTAAGGCCTTAGATAATATCAATCTTAAAGTTGAATCTGGTGAAATACTAGGAATAATTGGGATGAGTGGGTCTGGTAAAACTACTCTTTTGAGGATTTTAAGAGGCGTAGAGCCATTTGATGAGGGAGACATTGTATTAGATGATATCAAAGTTTCGCATGATTCAAATCCCTATTATTTCACCAAGCTCAAGAGGGCCACAGCTATTCATTTACAGAGATCATTCGGACTCTGGGCAGAAACTGCGCTACAAAATGTAGTTAGAAAACTCTATGGTGCCAAGTATGGTGATGAATCCATGAGTGATAAAGAATATGCTTTTGATGAATTTGAGCAAGAGGCCATGGAATTATTAAAACTAGTGGGATTAGAACATAAAGCACAGCACTTTGCACCAGTATTAAGTGGCGGGGAAAAACAAAGACTCATAATGGCTCGACAACTGGCTAAAAAACCAAAAGTCTTACTTTTAGATGAACCTGCGACCATGTCTTGCCCTAAAACTAAACAGGAAATTTTTGATGCTATTAAAAATATAAATAAAGAACTAGGGGTTACTGTAGTTTTAGTATCCCACTTGCCAGAAATTCATCAATATCTCGCCGATAGATTAGTTTTAATGAAGAATGGGAAAGTTACCGATGAAGGTGAACCTAAAAAAATTATAAAAGAATTTTTAGAGGATTTAGAGCCAGAAGAAGAAATTAAATTAGAAGCTTCTTCTGAAGAAATTATAAAAATTAATGATATTGAGAAAAGATTTTTCCTGATAAAGGGAGGTTCTGTTCTGGATATTAAATCCATTAACTTTGAGGTCAATAAAGGAGAAATTATTTCTTTAATTGGTCCTAGTGGTGCGGGCAAAACGGTTTTGCTTAGGATGATTGCCGGATTAGACTTCTCTGATTCTGGATCTGTACAATTTAAAACTGATGGTGAATGGGTGGATATGCACGAGCCTGGAATTAAAAGAATGAAGGTCAGAAGTCAAATGGGATTCATGCACCAAGAATTTGCTTTAACTCATTACTCTACTATTAAGGACCAAATTGCTTCTCGTTTAGGAATTAAGGGACAAGAAGTTGTTAGACACGCTAAAAAAATCGCTGAAGAATTAGGTATCAGTGATCAAGTCTTGGATGTTTTATACCAGCTCACTGATCTGCCAGAAGCTGAGGCCAAGTCAAGATTAGAAAAAATAGGACTTTCTGCTGAAATTTTACATGAATTATTCCCTAGCTTCCCGGATAATGAAGTTAAAAAGTATGCAAAGCCAATTTTTGAGGCTCTTGATTTGTCTTTGGATATTCTTGATAGAAAATCATTTGAATTATCTGGTGGGCAGAAGGTAAGGGCCACTATGGCACTAGTAATGGCTTCACAACCAGAAGTTTTAATTTTAGATGAGCCTTTTGGAGATTTGGATCCAATAACATTAAGATCTGTTTCTAATTCTCTCAAAAGAATAAATAATGAATTTGAAACTACTATTTTAATGGTAAGTCACCATCTGGACTTCGTAGAAGAATTAAGTACTCGTGCTATTTTAATAGATGATGGAAAATTCATAATGGATGGTATTCCTCAAGAGCTATGTTCAGAATTCATTAGAAGAAGTGATGTAGATTATTTAAATGATTAATAATATTTAAGTGAGATATAACCTTTATTTTGGTTTATCTCAATTAATTAATCATATAAATTTAAAAGTAGATTAAATTGTAAATTTTATTATAATTAAAATAATTATATTAATATTAATAATAAAATTATATTCCTAGAATTAATATTTTAGAATAATATTTTTCATAATATTACTTAAACGTGATTAAAATGAATTTTGAAGACTTTCCAGCAGAGAATGCACACAGAATATTAGCTCCCCGGCCTACAGTTATAATAACGACAGTTAATTCTAATGGAGATATTAATGCAGCTCCATTTTCCTTTGTAATGCCGGTTTCTATGGATCCACCAATTATAGCGTTTGCATCAGCCCCTAAACATGATACTAACTTGAACATAAATGAAACCAGGGAGTTTGTGGTTAATCTTACTCCAGATAGCATTTTGCAGAAAATGTGGATTACGGGTGAAAAATTACCTTATGGTGAAAATGAGCTTGAAAAAGCAGGATTGACAGCTATACCTTCTAAAATTGTTTCCCCACCTAGAATTGTAGAATCCATGGCCCACTTAGAATGTGAAGTTCTAAGGGTAAATACGGTCGGTGACCACAATTTGATAACTGCCTACGTGGTTCATGCCTCTGTTCAGGAAAATTGCATCAAAAATGGCCTTTTAGATGTCGAAAAAGTTAAACCTATTCTCCATTTAGGGGGAACTAGTTTTATTGTTGGTGATAATCTCAAAAAAGTTGAATAGCTGTTTTAAAGAGGGAGGGAGTTTTGATGTTTAATAAAATAATGATACCGAGTGATGGGTCCAAATTTGCGGAAAAAGCTGAAGATGTGGCCATTGATTTGGCTAAAAAACTTGAATCGACTGTGGTAGCTGTTCATATAATTGATGAAAAGCTCATTTATCCTTTTGATATCATGGAAGAAGAAGGAAATAAGATTTTATCTAAAATCCGTGCAAAGGGCAATGTTCAAGATGTAAAAGTTGATGAAGTTCTTATTTTTGGAAATCCAAGGCATGATATGAAGAAAATCGCTGAAAAATCTCATGCAGATATGATAGTTATTGGGTCCCATGGGCGTTCAGGTATCGAAAAAATTTTAATGGGCAGTGTTGCCGAAAATGCTTTAAAAACAGTTGATGTACCTGTTTTACTTGTTAAGTAATTCTTTTTAATTTTAATATTCTTTTTTAATCCGAATAGATATTCATAATAATATAATTTAAATACATTCTCATGTTTTTAAATAGCTTAATATATCCATAAGTGATATATCTAAAAATATAATATATGATAAATGTTAATATAATAAATTACAGTAGCTTTGATAATTAATTATTTAGAGAATTTGATTCATTAATATGGGTATTTATATGAATAAAATAATAAATGGAATTAAAAACTATTTTTTAGATTGGAGAAATTGGCTTACGCACGGTTTAGTGGGAATTTTATTGCTAGCAATTGCAATTTTTGCCCCAATTAGTATTTATCTTAAAATAGCGTTTATAATTTGTGTGGTGGGCTTTAATGTTTTTAGAATGAAATATTTTAACAAATGAACCGATATTCAATTAATTTAGGAGTTATTTTTATCCTTATTTAAAAACCAAGACTAAATACGAAAAATATTTTTTACCTATATTTATAAACATTTTAAAGTCCAATATAAATATATCTACTAATTATATCTAATAAAATATTTTTTATTCACTAAGCTGAGGTAAAAAAATGAGATATAAATGTCGAGTTTGTAAATATATTTATGACCCTGAATCTGGTGAAGTTCGTTCCGGTGTTAGTCCTGGAACTGAATTTGAACAACTTCCTTATGATTGGCACTGCCCTAAATGTGGTGCGGGAAAATTAAGGTTCTTACAGATTAAATAAATTCATAAAATAAATATATTTAATATAAATATATGAATTTACAGATAATTTATTTATAATCATTTATTATCAACTCAAAGATTAAAAAGGGTGTTTAGATTGAAAAGATACAAATGTAAATTATGTGGCTATATATATGACCCCGAAAAGGGTGAATCTAGATCTAATATTGAACCTGGGACTTCTTTTGAAGATTTACCTGCTAATTGGAAGTGTCCATCTTGTGGAGCACCCAAAAGAATGTTTATTGCTTTAAAGAACTAATTAAATACTTAATTAGGCATAATATTTAAGCAAAAACCAGAATTAATTAGAATAAAAATTAAAATATTAAATTGATTTTTTAATCAAATATAATTAATTTAAATATCGGAGGCAAAAATATGGCTAAATATATCTGTGAAATGTGTGGTTACATATATGATCCTGAAAATGGAGACCCAGGCTCTGGAGTAGAGGCTGGAACTTCTTTTGAAGACATTCCTGATGATTGGGCCTGCCCAATTTGTGGTGTAGGAAAAGACCAATTCAAAAAGATGGATTGAAATGGCTGTTAGAATTATAAAAAGTGGAATCTACTCTGTTGGAGCTATTGACTGGGACAGAAAACTGTTTGATGAGTTAATACCCCTTCCACAGGGTACTTCTTATAATTCTTATATTGTGGAGGGAACAAATAAAACTGCATTAATTGATACAGTTGACCCTACCAAAACACAAGAATTATTGTATAACCTGGATGAAACAGGTTTAAATATAGATTATATTATTTCTAATCACGCTGAACAGGATCACTCTGGTTCCATTCCAGCAGTTCTGGAAAAATTTCCAGACGCAGTTATTGTAACTAATCCTCAATGTGAAAAACTTCTTAAAAGCTTTTTTGAACTTTCTAATGCAAAATTAAAAGTTATTGGTGATGGAGAAACCCTATCTTTAGGTGATAAAACTTTAAAATTTATTTTCACTCCTTGGGTGCACTGGCCAGATACTATGGTGACTTATGCAATAGAGGATGAAATTCTCTTTTCCTGTGATTTTTTTGGCTCACACCTGGCCACTAGTGAATTATTTGGCCCAGAAGACATATCGCGCTTAATTCCATCAAAAAGATATTATGCGGAAATCATGATGCCTTTTAGACCTATGATATTGAATAATCTCAAGAAAATAGAATCCCTAGAAATTGAAATCATTGGACCTTCACATGGACCTTTAATTTTAAATCCTACTGAAATTATGAATTTATATGTAAAATGGGCTTCTAATGAGTCATCTAATCAAGTAGTTATTCCTTATGTTTCCATGCATGGAAGTACGGAATTAATGGCCAAATATTTGATAGATGCTCTGATTAAAAGGGGCATTGAAGTAAAACCATTTAATCTGTCTAAGATGGAATTGGGGGAATTTTTAATAGATCTAGTCGATTCATCTACACTAGTAATGGCAGCACCTACTGTTTTGACTAAACCACATCCTTTCATGGCCCAAATTCTTTATCTGGTAAATGTTTTAAGACCAAAACTTAAATATGGTGCAATTATTGGTTCTTATGGTTGGGGAACTATGATGGAAGATGAAATCAAGGGTCTCTTAAATAATTTAAAAATTAATTACCATGAAACTCTATTAATAAAAGGTTTACCCAAAGAAGAAGACTTTAAAAAGTTAGATAATTTGGCAGATCAGATTTTAGAAACAATGGGGAATTAAACATTCATTTTTTTATTAATTTTCTATTTAGATATTTTATTTTAATTCAAATATTTCCTCAAATTAGTTCAATAATAAAAATTTAGAGTATATGTAAATGTTTGATTGATGTTTTTTAAAATTAGATTTGATTTGAATCAAATAATTAAGATTAATAAAAAGAGGGATTAAAATGGTAAGTGAAAAAATGCAAGATGCTTTAAATGGACAGATGAATGCTGAATTGTATTCTGCTTATTTATATTTGGCCATGGCTGCTTATTATGAGGACTCGGATTTACCTGGATTTGCTAACTGGATGAGAGTCCAGGCCCAAGAAGAAATGACTCATGCCATGAAATTCTATGATTATTTGGTGCAAAGAGGTGCTCGGGTTGCTTTAGACACAATTGAGAAACCTCCATTTGATTGGGAATCGCCTTTAGATGTTTCTGAACGTGTTTTGGAACATGAAAAAAAGGTTACTGGTTTAATTAATAATTTAGTAAATCTGGCCATGGATGAGAAGGACCATGCTACCAACAATTTTCTGCAATGGTACGTTGCTGAACAGGTAGAAGAAGAAGAATCTGTGGGCGCAGTACTTCAAAAAGTTCGCTTGGCAGGAAATTCTTCCAGCGGTCTTTTAATGGTTGATGCTGAATTGGCTAATCGTGTCTTTAATCCACCAGCAGCACAGAAATAGAATATTTTACTTAAATATTTAATTATTTCTAACTTTTTTATTTTTCTAGTTCCATTTCTATTCTATTATTCATTATATTCCCTTGTTTTTTCTATTTTTTTAAGACTACAGCTTTATTTTATAAAACTTAATTTTATTAATTTACACTTCCACAACGAAATTATAAATAAAAATAATTACAAATATATTAATTATATTAATTAATAGTATTAAACCATTAAAGGGGGCTTTAAATGGGAGATAAAGTATATGAAGTAAGAAAAATTAAGAAAAAAGGCCGAGGAATGCCATTAATAGGAGATAAATTCCCTAAATTAGAGGTTCAAACAACTCAGGGAATGATGAAACTTCCCAAAGCATTTAAGGGTAAATGGTTTATTTTATTTTCTCATCCGGCAGATTTTACACCAGTGTGCACTACGGAGTTTGTTGCATTCCAGAAGCGATATGAAGAATTTAAAAAATTCAACTGTGAGCTGATTGGCCTTAGCATTGATCAGATTTTTTCACATCTGAAATGGATTGAATGGATTGAAGACAATCTGGACACAGAAATTACTTTCCCAGTAATTGCAGATACTGGTAAAGTAGCGGATACATTGGGTTTGATTCACCCGGCCCGACCTACTAATACGGTTAGAGCAGTATTTATTATGGATCCTAAGGGCATAATACGTGCCATATTGTATTATCCTCAAGAATTAGGCCGGAACATGGATGAAATTCTGCGTATGATTGAAGGATTTAATAACATTGAGGAAAAAGGGGTGGCCGTACCTGCTAACTGGCCAAATAATGAGCTCATTGGTAAAGGTCTTATAATACCCCCACCAGCAGATGTAGAATCTGCTAAAAAACGAAAAGAGCAACATACTTGCTATGATTGGTGGTTATGCCATAGAAATTATTATAAATGGTGATTAAGGCCACATTATTTTTTTATTTTTAATTAAATGGTTTTAATTAATAACTCAACAGATTAAAGGTCAATCGTTTCAGAACTCAATAAAATAGATTAAATTAGCTCTAATAAATAATAAAGAGTTTGAGGTGTTAAAATGGAAAAAAAGTTTTACCAACTTCCTGAGCTTTCTTATGGATATAAAGATTTAGAACCTTATATTTCTGAAGAACAATTATCTATTCATCATAAAAAACATCACCAAGCCTATGTGGATGGAGCAAATGCACTATTAAAGAAATTTGATGAAGCTCGAGAAAAAGGTGAAGATTTTGATATAAAAGCAGTTGCCAAGGAACTGTCATTTCATGTGGGAGGTTTTGTACTTCATAGATTATTCTGGGGGAATTTAGGCCCTGCAGATAAGTTTGGAGGAGAACCAGAGGGTATACTGGCCAAGTATATTGAAAAAGATTTTGGAAGTTTTGAAAGGTTTAAAAAAGAATTTTCTCAAGCAGCAATTGGAGCAGAAGGATCTGGATGGGCAGCATTAACTTTATGTCGTAGGACTGACCGTCTTTTTATCATGCAAATTGAAAAACACGATGTTAATGTTATTCCAAACTTCAGAATATTAATGGTTCTGGATGTATGGGAACATGCCTACTATCTGGACTATAAAAATGTCCGGCCGGATTTTGTAGCAGCTTTCTGGAATATTGTTAACTGGGAAGAAGTCAATAAAAGGACTGAAATATGGTTGGATTCTCCTTTGTGACTTCTTTAATTCTTTAATTCTTTAATTTATTTTAGTTTTATTTTTAACAATGATTTATTATTTTGTTATTTTTGTTATTTTTGTTATTTTTTTTAATTAGCATATTTTTAAGTTAATCTTTTTATTTTTATTTTATTATAAGAAACGTTTTAATAGTTATTTGCACCTAAACATAATTTATTGTTAACAAATTATGTTGCTTATTTGCAAAATTAAGCTATTCATTTAAATATTCTTTAAAATCAAATTTAATTAACATAAAAATGTTAATTGTTGTTATATGACTTATATTTCGTATATGGATAAAATTGGTCGATTAAAGTAGTTAAATGATTATATTTACTTGATTAGTAATTACAACTATATTCTATTCAATCAGGATTTGATAAAATGGTCTGGAATGAAAAAGCAGAATGCATGTCTAGAGATGACTTAAATGAGTTACAATTGAAAAAATTGCAGGATGTTGTTAAAAAAGCTTATGAGAATGTTCCTTATTATAATAAAAAATTCCAAAATATGGGTATTTTTCCAGAAGATATTCAATCTTTGGAAGATATTCAAAAGCTTCCTTTCACCACTAAAGATGATTTAAGGCAAGTTTATCCCTTTGGAATGTTTGCCGTACCTAAAAAGGATATTATTGAAGTCCATACCTCTTCAGGAACTACTGGAAAACCTGTTGTGTCTGGATACACCAGAGAAGATCTTGATTTATGGGCTGAGGTCATGGCTCGGGGATTGACTATGATGGGGGTTGATGATGAGGATATTATTCAAAATACTCATGGTTATGGCCTATTTACTGGAGGATTCGGTGTTCATTATGGTGCTCAGAAAATTGGGTCCACGGTTATTCCTATTTCTACCGGGCAAACCAGAAGACAGATTGAAATTATGACTGATTTTGGAACCACCGTAATGATTTTCACACCTTCTTATGGTCTTTATCTTTCAGAAGTTGCTGAAGAAGAAGGTTTTGATCCTGAAAATTCTCAATTAAAGGCCATTGGATTTGGAGCTGAAATGTGGACTAATGAAATGAGAAAGGAAATCGAAAAAAGATTTGGAGCACCTGCATTTAATATATATGGTCTTACAGAGATTATGGGGCCTGGAGTGGCCATCGAGTGCAAGGAACAGAATGGATTACATGTTTTTGAAGATCATTTCTATCCAGAGATTATAGATACTAATACTTCTCAAAATTTGGATGCTGGAAATGCTGGCGAACTTGTTTTAACTAATTTGAGTCGGATTGGAATGCCAATTATTCGTTTTATAACTAAAGATATAACCTCACTTCGCTATGAGAAATGTGATTGTGGTAGAAGTTTAGTTAAAATGGATAGAATAACTGGTCGTTCTGATGATATGTTAAAGGTTAAAGGTGTGGCGGTTTTCCCATCTCAAATTGAAAAAGCCCTTTTAAAAATTGATGGGATTGAACCACACTATCAAATTATTGTTACCAGACCGCACAACCTTGATGAAATGGAAGTTAAGGTTGAAACTTCTGAAAGCCTATTCTCTGATGAAATAAAAGAAATGGTGGCCATAAGGAAAAAAATTGCTAATTTCATTGAAAATGAGATTGGGATACGTGTTAATATTACTCTAGTGGAACCTAAAAGTTTACCTCGCAGTGAAGGTAAAGCAGTTCGAGTTATTGACAAGCGAAACATGTACTAAGTCAATAACTTTGCATTTAATTGAGGCCGCTGCACATTAAAATCATATAAATTAATTTGTAGATAATTGATTATGATTACCAATTAATTATCATAACAATTTAATATCAGAGGTAATATTCTGGTTAATTAAAATATTTTATGGGATAATATTGGAAATTCGATTAGGGGATAAAAAAATGAAAATAAAACAACTATCTATTTTCCTAGAAAATAAAAAAGGACGACTTTGGACGGCTTTAAATACTTTGGCCGATGGTGGAATAAATATAAGAGCATTATCTATAGCTGACACTTCAGATTTCGGTATTTTACGCCTTATAGTTCCTGAACCTGAAAAAGCTAAGAAATTACTTGAGGAAAATAATTTTATAGTGAAAATGAAGGAAGTTGTTGCTGTTGAGTTATCTGATCAGCCCGGTGGTCTAGCATCAGTATTGAAAATGTTAAATGATTCAGATATTAATTTGGAATATCTTTATGCATTTGTTCATGAAAAAAAAGATAAAGCAATATTGCTTCTAAGTACTGATGATTTAGATGTTTTAATTGAAGTATTAAATGATGGTGGGGCCACTTTAGTACCTCCTGAAGAAGTTTACGACCTTTAAATAATTCATTTTTTATTTTATTTAAAATTTCATCAATGCTTTAATTAATTTTTATTTTAGTTCTTTTTAAGAATAATAAAATTTAAATCAAGTTTTAGTAACATCTTCTAATGTATAATGTATTCCTTCTTCATCTAATCTACGTGTTATACTATTTTTCATTTTACCAACTGCAAATACAAGGATGTTAAGGCCTCTTTTTGCTGCGGCGACTGTTGATTGTGGAGTTGCAAATTCGAAATCCATATTTATTTCTAATTTATCAACAACTGCTCTGGAAACAGTTCCCATTATTCCAACACGATCAAAACCTTTTTTATAGATTTCAAAGACCTTGTCCAGATCTGTTTTGTTGGAACCACCTTGATTTATGGTTGGTAGGACTAATATAACTACATTACCTGTTTTTAATTCAATAGTGCCGCCCAAACGTATTAAAGCAACATCTTCCCCACCCAAACTATCATTTAAGACTTCTGCGTGTGCTGGAGCTTTTTTCTTCGAAGCATATAGAGTTCCATCTTTCATGAAAAGTCCTACTTCCTCTCCGGACTTAAGATTTTCCTCAGCAATAGCAGGCCAGACAGATTTATAACTATTCATAGTATCTAATACTTCTTCAGAATACTTTCTAAGAGCCAGAGCTTCTTTTTTTATTCGTTCAATACCTTTTTTGGTTATTTTATATCTGAAACGACCTCCACCCGATTCAACATAACCATCTTCTACAAGGCTTTTTATGTTTTCTGAAACAGCTTGGATAGTTATTCCAAGCTTATTACCTATATCCTTTTGTCTTAGGTGAGGTTCATTTCTAGCAATTTCGCCAAGTATCTGAAAACGTGTTAATTCCCCTTTATTTTTGAAAACTTTCATGTTAATCCCTTTCAACTTTTTACTAATTACTTATTTTATTATTTAAATAATTATTAAAAATATTTAAGAACTCTTCTTTACTATTTGAAGGTATGTAAGCTCCACAGGCCACTGAATGCCCTCCTCCACTCCCACCAACTTTTTCAGCCACTTTCCGGATTATATGTCCAAAATGAATTCCATCATATGCTAAAAGTCTAGAACAGCGAAGAGAGACTTTAATACCACTATTTTCATCACTTATCTGAGTAAAACCAAGGATAGGTTTTTTCCAATCTCCATAACTTAAGATCATTCCAGCTATGGTCCCTATAACCTCACTTTTGATACCATTACCTTCAAAGTACTGTAAATTTTCCATATGAACTATCATATCTTCATTTTCAATTAATTCTATTTTCAGAGCCAAATATCTTCTATGTTCTTTAGATAAGATTTCCATTTCATCCATAGCTGTATTTCGATTCCCTTTTAATATTTTTAATGCAACATCTGCTCTTTTATTCCTACTGCACGCATTTACTACTGTAGAAAATTCGCTAGCATCTCTAAGAGGAGTATATTTTTCTTCATTTAAAAAATCATAAGATTCTGCAGAAACTAATTTAGGCACGTGTTTGATGTATTTTGCAGGCACTTCCTTCGATAACATTCTTACCAGTTCAGAAAACAATTTTCCTTTTTCTTCAGCGGTTAAATCACAAAGTGAGCGCTGATTTTTACCATTTTTCTTTTCTATGCCTAATTTATTAAGCAATAAAATTGCTTCTGTTTTGTTATTAGTGATGGGGAGATTAACATCTCCAAAATAAGATAAAGCTACAAATAATGGTCTAGTTTGTCTACCATAAATTGAAATGTCTTTTATAGATTCCACATATCCTTCATTGATACTTTCTTGAAGTATCATGCTATTTAGACCTTCTAATTTTCCTGAAAGGCTATTTTGCATGTCCCCTACCCCAGATAATACTCCCATCCAGCTTAAATCCGTATGGCCAAAGGTGCGGGCTAATAAATATGACATTCCTCCTCCAGAAATTTCATTTGAGCCTTCAATACCATAGAAAAGCGGATTTATTTCCAGGAATTTTCCTTGAATAGTAGAATTATTAAAATTAGGGCCTCTTAATGAGGGGTGATGGTCTAAAATTAGTATTTTAGATGATGATGTTGATAATTTTTCGGTTTCCTGGCCAGAACCCAAATCAGAAAATATTGTGAGTTCATTTTCAAGTTTAAGTTCATCAATTTTATCTAAACTAATGAATTCTACTTCATGTTCTTTATCCATCCGATCAAGCATAGTTGATAGAATTGCGCCGGCAGTTATCCCATCACAATCAATATGGCTATAAATTTTTATATCTTCTGCAGATTCTACCAATTTCTGGGCTTTAATGAATGCTTTTTCCATAGTCACAGGCACTTGTGTTTTCAAATTAGTTCTCCTAATTTTTTAGTGGGTTAATGAATAATTTTTGAAAAATTAATAAGTTTAGTTAATTTTAAGTTATTTTCTGTTTTAGAATGTTATAATTCATTATTTACAATTATAATCATTATTTAAAAAATAAGAAATATTATAATCGATCCCATAAATTTATCCGTCAAACTGATAATTTGATTTAATTTGACCTGGTACCTTTAATCATATTACTAATTTTTAAAAGAAGGTCTTTTTTTGAGATTTCTTCTATTTCTACTACTATTCGGCCTGTTGATTCCCACCAAAGGCCAGGATAAGATTTATTGTTTTCAGTATCTGGTTTTAAATCCAATTTTCGTGCAGCTCGAGAAATTTCACCTAATCGAGGGGATGAAACACCATCTTTTTTGGATATTTTTCTTCCTTCTTTTTTGGTTCTTGTGGAATCTATATAAACTGGCCAAATAATTGTTTTCATATTTATCCTCCAGATAATTAGTATTATTTTTAGCTGATATTATATAATTTGATATAATACGCCGTATAGGATTATTTATTTTAATATAATTTTTACATTTAATTGTTATAAATGATTATACACGTTCTATCTATAATATCTTAAAAATATTAATTAAACATATTAATTCCACTATAAGTTATCAAACAATTTCAGCATCATAGCTTTCACCGTGTATTTTTCAGGAATTAAAGCATTAATTCCATATTCTTGTAATGTTTTTCCGGTTATTTCTTTATCTAGAATTTTTTTTATTAAATCTTCTATTAAATCGGTTTCTTCAGGAACTATTGATTTATAGGCCTCTGCTACGAAAACATGTGCTCCCATTTTAGTTAATTCTTTAAGTAACACATCACGCGCGGCCAGAGTGCTTGGTATTCCAATAATTTTACCTTCTAGATCATATTCTAGAAATGAATCCAATAACCCCTCTGCAGTATATTCTGAGGGCATTATTTCTGTAGTTAATCCTTTAGATTCTACAATGCGTTTGGTTTTGGGTCCAATAACTGCAATTTTACACTGGGGATTTAGATGTTCTTTTAGGTCTGGACAAAAATTGAAAATAGATTCTAATGAAGCTGGAGAAGTGAATATTAGCCAGTCTAATTCTTTGAGTTTTTTTAACAGTCTCCTCAAATTAGGAGTATCAGTAAATTTCAATTCCAAGGTAGGAACTACTAATGGAACTCCTCCAAATTCTTTAACAATATCAAATGTGAATTTAGAGCGTTCTATAGGTCGTGTGATGACTATTACTTTATTATTTAAAGTTTTAGACATTTTATTCTCCTTTAATTAATTAAGTGACCATTATAAGTAATTAAAAATATTTAAAAATAAAATAAAGGGATTGAATGTTAAATTTAAATATAATTTAGGAAGTTGTTTTTTATAAAGAATATAATGATATAAAATAACTCAGTTTCTGCTTAATTTTTCATTTTTTGGTAAACATCCACTACATTTCCTACAATTAAAATGGCAGGTGTGTTTATGTCTTTTTCAGAGATATTGTCTAGTGTCCCAATTACTATTCGCTCTTTAGGAGTCGTACCATTTTCAATTATGCAAACTGGAGTTTTAGGATCTCTATATTTCATCATTTCCTGAGTATTTTCTTTTATTTGACCAATTCCCATTAAAACAATAATGGTATCTGCAGTATAATCCCATTTTACCTGTTTTTCTTTTTTAGTTGGGTCTTCATGCCCAGTAACAATAGTAAATGATGTTGCTACTCCCCTATGGGTTACTGGAAGGCCAGCAGTAGTCGGAACTCCAATGGCGGATGTAACTCCAGGAATCATATCTACTGATATTCCTTCCTCGTGCAGGGCTAGAACTTCTTCTCCTCCACGGCCAAATACAAATGGATCTCCACCTTTTAGCCTTACAACCTCATCATAGGTTTTTGCTTCATTAACTAGAATTTCATTTATTTCTTCCTGGGTTTTATAGTGCTCTCCTGCCTTTTTACCCACATAGATAAGCTTGGCGTTGGGGGCGTGTTTTAATATTTCTTCATTGGCCAATCTATCATAAATAACAACTTCTGCTTTTTCTAATGCTTTGACAGCTTTAAGAGTAATTAATTCAGGGTCTCCTGGACCTGCACCTACTAAATGAACTACCATTTCCTCACCAGCTTTAAATAAAGGATATAATTATAATTTTTTAATATAATTAATTTTAAAATTTTTTTATTATTATAGTTAATTCATTATGATAATTTTTAATTTTTATAAATCTAACATTTTTTTATTTAATAAAAATAGATTTTGATGGATTAAATATTGTTTTAATTGGATTATATTTTAATTGGATTATTAAATAACCATTTAATTGCACTATTTAAACTCAATAATCTAATTCTAATTCTAATTCTAATTCTAATCTAATAATTAATAATTCCTTTAAAGAATTTTAAACCATCATCTGATCCTAATATCATTTCAGAGGCCCTTTCTGGATGGGGCATTACTGCACAAACTTGTCCTGTTTCGTCACAAACACCTGTGATTCCTTCCAGAGAACCATTAGGATTTTCTCCTTCGAATTGTAAAACAATCTGGTCATTGTCCTTAGCCATTTCTA
>JAHFBZ010000035.1 GCA_023249725.1 Methanobacteriaceae archaeon | reverse complement strand
TGAAATTCGTGAAAAAAGTGCAGAAATTATAAATGGTGAAGGGGACTTTGGAGATGTTGAATTGATTAAAGCAACTCTTCAAGACCAAATAGAAGGTGCGGTGATTTTTCCGGCGAAAACACATCACCCCCAAGAATTTTTGGAGTTTATTACATCTGAAAATGTTAGAGAAACTCTAAATATTCGAGATGGAGATTCTGTGACATTATCACTAGATTAATCTTTAGTCTGACAGTTAGATCATCCTAATTTAAATTAAATAGGATAGTATAGAGGATAAAATAAAAAAATTCGATTAATATTATCCAGTTCCATTAAATGTAGATAAAAATATTTAAATTAAATAATTCAATTCAAAAGTCGTGATTATATGATTCAAAAAGCTTTAGAAGCACTAAAAAACGGAGAAATAGTCCTGGTATTTGACGCTGACAATCGAGAAAGAGAAACCGACATGATAGTGGCCGCTGAGTTTATGACCCCTCAACACATGACCACCATCAGAAATGATGCGGGAGGCCTATTCTGCGTACCATTATCCTCAGAAAACTCTGATAAACTGGGAATTCCGTTTATGACTGATATAATGGAAGAGGCTGGAGATAAATACCCTGTGCTAAATGAATTATCCCCTAATGACATACCTTATGACGAAAAATCTGCTTTTTCAATTACTCTCAACCATAGAGAAACTTTTACCGGAATTACTGATAATGATCGGGCTTTCACTATGAAGGAACTGGCTTTACTTTGTAAGAATGGTAAACAGGAAGATTTAGGAAAATTGTTCCGGGCACCAGGCCATGTAACTCTTTTAAGGGCTGCAGAAGGTCATGTTCTTAAAAGAAAAGGCCACACCGAAATGAGTATCGCCCTTATGGAAATGGCCGGCCTCACTGAAGTGGCTGTGTGCTGTGAAATGATGGATGACGTTTCTGGAGGTTCACTAAAGACTGAAGATGCTCGAAAGTATGCAAAAGAACACGGGCTTGTTTTCTTAAATGGTGCGGACCTTATTGCAGCATATAAAGAATATGCTGATAAATAAGATAGATAAATCTCTTAAGAATTAACAAACTAACTAATTAGGAGCATATAATCTCCTTCATTTTTAATTTAATTAATTTTAGTGAATATTTAATAAATTGATTTAAGAAAAGATTTATTTAGGTTTATTTTTGAATTTATTTTATTTTTAAAAGGATTGTATTAATGTTCAATGCTTTAAAATAATTATTAAAAAATCAGCAAACTATTTATAAAATGATTATAATTTATATGTACAATTATCAATATTATAAACTAATAAATTGTGATTTTTATTTAAGAGACTACAAATAAAAAATCAGGATTATTATTAAAAGTATGATATTTAATCAGATATTAAGCTGCTAATATCTAATTCAGGACTAAATAATTTTATTGATGGAGGAAATTTTATGGAGAGAATTGGGATCGGGATTGACAAATTAGATGATGCACTAGGAGGATTTCCAGTGGGAAGATCCATGTTAATAACTGGAGATGCCGGGTGTGGAAAAACTATTTTCGGTCTTCGATTTGCAAAAACTAGTTGTGACGAAGGATATGCTACAGCTTATATAACTGCAGAAGAAGATTCATATGATTTGCATGTTCAAGCTAATACATTTGGATGGAATACCCAAGAACTAGAAGAACAAGGATTATTAACCTTTATTGAACTTACTGGTATTCGGGCCCGAATTACTGAAGCAGAAATCAATATGGATATGGATCCTATGAAAGGGAATTTTACTAAAATCCTCCATGACATACCTCCTGAAACAGAAGTAGTAATCATTGATAGTTTAGGAGGATATACTGCCAAATTAACTCCATATGACTTTAGAAATCAGTTCGACTTACTCGTTTATGAATTAAAACAGCGCGGAATTACATCAGTACTTATTTTAGATAGTGCGACGTCTAATGAATTCAATGAACTGGCATTATTCTCTGTTTATGGTGCTATAAAATTAGTAAGAAGAGAAAATCCATATACTGGCCGTAGGGAACGAGTTATGGATATTATAAAAATGAGAAGCACTAAAACACCTACTCAGTTTTTAACTTATGATATTGGAGAAAATGGAATAGAAATACAAAATGGAGAAGAATACTTAGATGATGATAAATCAGGAGAAAATTTAGATATTTAATCCAATAACTCTTTAATTCCTCTTTTACAAATCCCATCTTTTTTTTATTAATTTTAAAGTAGATTAAAATAAAATAATTTATTTAAAGTAGTTATGGAAAATTAAAAGCCACTTCAATTTCTTTTATAGATTTATATCCCTTAAAATCTGGTTTTTTTGCCAAGGAAAATATCTTATCCAAATCCAGATTCTCTTCAACTGTTTTTAAGGCCATTAAGCAAAATTCCTCTAATTTTATTTCCACTTCAGGTGTGCCTCCCCTTTTGCTTAGCTTCACTTTAGGAACTTCACCTATCATTTCCAGACCATTATCATTTTTAAATATATGAGACGCCTTCTGGAAAATTTTTGAATCATAAACCCTGTTAAATACAATTCCTGGAACTTCAATACCCATTTTTTTCAGCATTTCCCTGTGTGAGGCCAAATCCAGTGCAGCAGTTTCAATACCTCCCTTACTGCAACCTGAAACTAGTAATAATGGAATATCTGCAGCCAATGCAATTTCTGCAGCAGAATATGGAACTTTTTCATTTAAAAGACCGGTGAAAACACTCATTACGCCTTCAATAATTACCAAATCATAATTAAAGGAACTTATACTTTTCAAAACATCTTCCAGGCACATCCAGCCCAGATGACCAATTTTAATAGAAGAATGAGATTCCATTTTTTCTTTAGTGAGATAAAGAGCAGGTACAATATCCCTAACATCAGGACCTACCTTTAAAACGCCCACTTTAAGCCCTTTTCTGCGAAAAGCACCGGCCAGGCCAGTTACCAGAAATGTTTTTCCTGAATCAGATCCCGTGCTTCCCACCATGATTACTGGAGGCATTCCCGCAGAAATATAACCAATACATTGATTGGAGTCTGTATTTTCTTTTTTTTCGACGAGAATATTTGTTTCAATCCCTAGTTGGCCTTTAATCTTCTCCACCAACATTTTATTGGCTTCCGCTATTTGCCGGCGATCTTCTTCATCTGCACCAATGAATTTTAAAATATTTTCCACTAAAAGAGGGTTGTTATCAAGACATCCATGGATCATAGTTCCTACTACATTTCCCTCAGCATTAGTAACCCCTGCTAAAACCTCTCGGTTATCATCAGCGTAATTAACACGTTTAATTTTAGAATAAAGTATGGGATTTGCATTATCTGAACCATTTTCAATTAAATGACCGTAGGTATGGCAGTGAAACCCATTGATGGTTTTTCCCACCAATCCTTTAGTTAAAAAAGACTCGGAAGTTATTCTGGCCTCCACCTGATCATTACTTATCATAGGAGAAAAAGAAACATCAAGAAGGCCCAGGCCTTCTTTTTCAATAGGACAAGGTGATTTACGACCAATATCTGTTTTTAGAGCCAGTGCCTGGAATCCAGAACATATCCCCAGTACAAAATTTCCATTAAGGGCCAGGGCATTTATTTCAGAGGCCAATTCCAGCGTCATGCTTTCTGACTCTACAATACTCCCCCCAGGGATTATTATACCATCTAAAACTTCATGAGCTTTTCTGCCCTGAACTAACCCATTATGATTAACCACATGGGTGGGAAGATTTCCAAAGTCTTCAAAAGCAGGAACTGCTCCTTTGACATTTACCAGGCCTATTTTCATTATTTACACCTATAATGTTTAATTTGGTTTTGTAACTATGATTTTAGAATCCTTTAAAAAAAATTTAATGAAAATATTAAAAATTAATTCCAATTAAAATGGTTTGCAAAAAATTCAAGCCGCTTTTTCCAATGCAGCCATGGCCTGAACTATTTTAGCATCATCTAATGGCTTGGCCTGGAATTGTAGGCCTACTGGAATTCCCTTAACTTCACCTGCTTTCATACTGGAGGCAGGAATACCAGCCAAATTAGCAATTACAGTTAAAACATCGTAAGCATACATTTCCATAGGTTCTAAAGTTTCACCAAGCTTATGTGGCAATTTAGGAACCGTAGGTCCGGCTATTATATCCACCCCATTAAGCAGTTTATTGATTTCTTTTCTTATTAGTGAACGAGCCTGTAGTGCTTTTTTATAATATTTGCCAGAAAACTCCTGCTGGCTGATATAAGA
The DNA here is from genome assembly GCA_023249725.1 of Methanobacteriaceae archaeon. Lineage (GTDB taxonomy): Archaea > Methanobacteriota > Methanobacteria > Methanobacteriales > Methanobacteriaceae > UBA349. The sequence continues at coordinate 18,455 of JAHFBZ010000035.1, read as the reverse complement.
CCCCATATGTATCCTACGTAGAACTTCATCCCCACATACTTCCTCGATTTGATGGCCGTATTTTCGACCGTCATATTTTCGGGTAGCTGAGAAAAATTCTACATAGTTTATGAGGTAGTAAGTTGGTAGGCATAAATCAACATAATCGAAGCTTAATTCAACTACTTCAGCTCCCATCTCACCCATTTTATCAATGGAATCTTCAATTATATTCACTATGTGGTCGTCAGTGACTTCTTGGAACTGTTTTACCACTCCCACTTTCATTCCATTTAATGCTTCTTCTGGATTTTCATCTAAAAGTGCAGTAAAATTTGGAACCTTCCAATCAATGGAAGTGCATTCTTTAGGATCATTTCCAGCAATAGTATCCAACATCATGGCAATTCCTGAAGTATCGGCTGCTAAAGGCCCGATTTGATCCAGACTCATGGATAAATCCAACAAACCTTGCCTAGAAACTGCCCCGTAGGTTGGTTTAAATCCCATTACCCCACAATGAGATGCTGGATTACGGATAGATCCCCCAGTATCTGATCCCAAGGTAATATCACACATCTGAGCAGCGATGGCCGCCGCACTTCCCCCACTGGATCCGCCAGGTATATGTCCTGGTGCAGCAGGGTTATTAGTAGGGCCATGGAAAGAAGTTTCTGTAGAGCTTCCTGCGGCAAATTCATCCATGTTAGTCATTCCAATGATTATGCCATCTTCTTCTTTGATTCTCTGAATTACTGTGGCATCATAACTCCCCATATAATTTTCCAGGGTCTTAGATGCTGCAGAAATTGTGAAATCTTTAACATTGATGTTACTTTTAATACCTATAATCATCCCGGCCAATTTTCCAACTTTTTCCCCATTTTTTATCCGGGCATCGATTTCATTGGCTTTTTTTAATGCCGTTTCATGATCTATTTGCACAAAAGCATTGATATTCGAGTTTTTACTTGCAATAACTTGATTAAATTTCTCCAGACTATCCAGAGCCGTGATTTCTTGATTTCTGATTGCCTTAGATTTTTCAAGGAGGTTCATGATAACACCAAAATTTTAATTATATTTATATTATTAACAATGTATTATGCTCTAAATTAGTTATAAGATTGAATTCATAAGTTAATTTACATGTGTGAATACTAATGAATTTTACAATTTAAGAATTCTTTTAATTAATATAATTTTTATTAAATTTGTTTAATGAATTTTCGTACTAATCTTAATTAATTCTTTTATAAATTATAATTAATTGAATATAAAAATAAAGTTATGAAGATATACTTATAAAAAGGTTAATATCATACACTATTCCAGAAACATAATATAAATATAAAAAATTTTAAAATAATAAAATTTTAAGCAAACAGAGAATTAATCTTAAAATTTCTAATGAAATTAAAATTTAAATTAACTTTTAGAAGATATGAAATTAAATAGCTTCTATTTAAAGGTAAAAGGACATGATAATTAATAGAAATCTTTTTTTCAGAATATTGATTATTTTTTTGTTTCTATTTCCACTGCTATTTGTCCAGCAATTCTATATTCATTTTTACGCTTATTTATCCAGCAATGTAATTACCGAAGTAGTTACCAAGCAATGGCTAGTGGTTTTATTTTTTATTATTTTATTTATGGCCTTTTTGATTCCTCTTTCCTATCGTAGAAAAGCCGGATGGGTAGAATACGGACTGGTAGCTGCATTTTTTATTTCTCTTTTTGTGGAGATGTATGGCATTCCCCTGACCATTCTTCTGGCATCTAAATACTTTTTCGTGCCGGGAACCCAACTACCACCTAATATTTTAAATATTTCATTTATGGGAGTGGGTTTGGGACTGGATATGGCCATGATTTATGGTTCAATCCTAATTTTAATTGGAACCTGCCTGATTATTCTAGGTTGGGTCACCCTATATAAACATAGCAAAAAAGAAGGCATGGTAACCAGTGGAATTTATAAATACAGCCGCCATCCCCAGTATTTAGGATTTATTTTTATAATTTTAGGATGGTTCTTTGGATGGCCAACCCCACTTACCCTGATATTTGCACCCATACTCATTTACAAGTATTTAGATGTCTGCCACAAGGAAGAAATTGAAGTTGCTAAAGAACATCCTGAATACGATGATTATAAACTGAAAGTTCCTTTTATGGTTTAAATTCTTAATTAAAAACTAATTAAGTTGAATCGCCATATTCAATTTTTTCACTAAATAAGAAATAATATACACATATAGTAAACTTTAAATTAGGGCAAACCAATATGCTTGCACACCAGCTAATTAAAATTTCAATTAATATATGTTTCAATAGCGCCCTAATTAGCGAATTTAAACCTGAAGAAGGTGTAAATATTGTTTAAAATCTGAAAAGCTTGAATTTGAAAATTAATATAAATTTTTACTTCAAAAGAATAGATGTTTATCTAAAAAAAACTTAAATTACTATTAATAATCTTTTAAAATAATTCTTTTAATACATTTTAGGTGACCAAAATGAAAGAAACTATAATTCTCAATCAAAGCGAAATAAAAGAATTAATAGAAATGAAAACGGTCATTGGGGCTGTTGAAACAGCTTATATTGAACATGCCCAGAGTAAAGTAAGGATGCCTCCTAAAGAATATCTTTTCTTTTCTGAATTTAATGGCGATTTGAGAATAATGCCTTGTTACTTGCCAAATATGGGGGAAGCCGGTGTAAAATGTGTTAATGTTCACCCCGATAATCCAAATCTTCATAATCTACCTACAGTAATGGCTATGATAGAATTAGTCGATCCTGCAACTGGATTTCCACTGGCCATCATGGATGGTACCTGGATTACAAATATGAGAACTGGTGCTGCCGGAGGAGTAGGAACCAAGTACCTAGCTCGGAAAGATTCTGAAACTTTAGGGATAATAGGGGCTGGAAAACAAGCATATACTCAACTTATGGCCGTTAATGAAGTAATGGATATTCAAGAAGCCTATGTTTACTGCCGAACCTGCTCTGCTCGAGAAAATTTTGCTAAAAAAGTATCTGAAGAATATGGAATTCAAGTAAAAGCAGTTGATACACCTAAAAAAGCTGTAGAAAATATGGATGTAGTGGTAACTGTCACCCCAGTAATTCATCCGGTTATAAAAGATGAATGGATTAGTCCAGGAACCCATATTAATGCCATGGGTGCCGATGCCCCAGGCAAACAGGAAATAGAAAGTTCTGCACTTTTAAAATCCAAAATATTTATTGACTGTTGGGAACAGGCCAGCCATAGTGGAGAAATTAATGTTCCAGTCGCAGCAGGCCTATTAAAACAGGACGACCTGTCTGGAAAGCTGGGAGATGTTATGATTGGTAAAAATCCTGGTCGGACCTCAGATGAGGAGATAATCATTTTTGATTCGACAGGATTAGCTGTTCAAGACATAACCACCGCTTGGACAGTTTATGAAAAGGCCCGTGATCTTAATTTAGGTCGAAGAATTAATTTTCTGGAGTAAAATTCCATAATAATATGTACTAATATTTAAATTAATTATTTATTTTAATTTATTCTGAAGATTTTATTAGATTATTTTTTTTTATTGCCCTTTTTTTGCTTAAAATTTAAGATAAAATTAAAAAAATAATATATATTCGACTGTACAATTGTAAAATGGTGGTTAAATGTACCAGTCTAAAATATATGTTAATGACATTTTAAATAAAATGAGCCACGTTTTAGAAAGATTCACCTTTTTAAGTCGTTCTAAGTCATTTAAAAAAGAAGATGTGGATCAAGTTGATTACCATCTGAATGAAATAATGCGAATATTAAATGAATACAATTAATCTAATGGCCCTTTAACTAATTAAAATACAAAATAAAGTGTATTTAATAGATTACTATAATTGCGATTTTTATGATTGAAATTATCCTATTTGCAGTTACCTCATTTTTAGTGGGATTGTCTGGAGCCTTGGTTCCGGGCCCTATGTTAACCGTGACCATATCAGATTCATTAAAAAAAGGATTTATTGCCGGCCCTTTAATAACTAGTGGCCATATTTTCACCGAATTAATTGTTGTATTGCTTCTTTTATTTGGGTTAGGATGGGTAATTGGTTCTCCCACAGCTTCCATTGTCATTGGAATTTTAGGAGGAATTGTTTTAATAATTATGGGGCTTCAAATTTTTAAAGAAACCCCGGAATTAGAATCTCGACCATTAAATACATCTAAGGCCCCTGAAAGCGATATTTCCCCAGATTCATTATCCGAGCAAATTCTTAAAAATGGTGAAACCAGTGATTTGAGCATATCCCACACAAATTCTATGTTCAAAGGAGTTTTAACCAGTTTATCAAATCCTTTCTTCTTTATATGGTGGGCCACTATTGGTGGAGTATTTATATTTAAAGGAATGGCTCTGGCGGGATTTTTAGGAATTTTCGCATTTCTTTTAGGCCACTGGTCATCGGATATTGTATGGTTCAGCACAGTTTCTTATCTTTCATCCCGTAGCAGTGCCCTACTGCAAGCTAATAATTATAAAATTATAATGCGGGTTTGCGGAGCATTTATGATCTTTGTCGGAGGATATTTCTTTATAAGTTCTGTAGGAGTAATTTGATTTAATTATCATTTACAATATTAATTTAAATTAATAGAGAAATAAATTTTATTCACATTATCTACTTATTATTTTTACTTTCCATTTCCTTTTTAAGTTTTTTAGCAAGATAATGTTCTGGATCCCGTTTTAGAGCTTTATCTAAACATTTTAATGCTTCCTCAGTCTTTCCAAAACTATTAAAAGTAAATCCTTTTTGATACCATGCATCAACATAGTTTGAATCTAATTCTAATGCTTCATCAAAAGATTCCAGCGCTTCTTCATATTTTTCTAATTTTTCAAGAGCAATACCCTTAATAGTCAATGTATGCTTCCAGTCTGGATCTAATTCTAATGATTTATCATAATATTCTAAAGCTTCAACATAATTTCCAATTTCCACCAAAAATAAACCTTTATTATTTAATGTTTTAGGGGACCTATTCAGGCCTATAGCCTTATCATAATATTTTAAAGCTTCTTCATAATTTTTAAGCATTCTAAGGGATAATGCTTTGAGGCCCACCATATCAACATCATCTGGATCTATTTCAAGAGCCTTATCACAACAATTAGATGCTTCCTGGTGCCTTTCTAGTTTCAAAAGTATTTCTACTTTAAGCATAAAGGAAAATATACTGTTTGGATCTATTTTTAAAGCCTGATCATAAGCTTCTAAAGATTCCTCATATCTTCCAAGTTCATCAAGACTTATTCCTTTAAGTTGCAATACTTGAAACTTATTTGGATCTAAATCCAAAGCTTTATCAAAAAATTCCAAAGATTCCTCATACTTACCTTCTTTTGTTAATTTAACTGCCTTAAAAGTAAATGAATCAGCATCATCCTTCTTTTTAAATTTATCAAAAAATCCCATTAAATCACATCCTTCTCATTTAAAAATCAAATAATTCATGAATCATATCTTAAGTTATGACCAACACAGGCATTCCCTCAAAACCATCCAAAACACCGAAAAGAACTATAAGTCACCTAAAAATGAATATAACACAACTAAAATATAAATTTAACTCCTATAAAACAATGAAAAAAGTTAATCTAGGATCGCCTTCATAATACAATTTTTAACAAAATTTTAAATATTCTTCTCAACTAACTCTTATGGTATGAAAATGAAGGCCATAGTTTTTGACAACTCAGGAACTCTAATAAAAAGGTACCGAGCTTTAAAAAATATTAAAACAGGATGTATCTGCGATTACATGAACTCCATGGATATTGTGGATTACACTGGAAATCGTGCTCTGGTGGTTCTTCAAACTGACCCTGCGGAGTGTTTGATAAATGCCCGGAGCGATCAGACTTTATATCAATTCATAACCCGAAATAATGTTAAATTTGATGTAAGCTACTCCAGTGGAGACATAAGTAATGAAGATGTTTTGAATGATTTAAAACATGATAATTCCACTATTAAAGACATACAGGATAGTATTATGGCCGTAATGGAAAAGAAATACAATGTACAGATATGCAGCGGCTCTGGTTTTATAATGAACCTTGATACAGGTAAAGTAGAATTTACCATAACTGCTGGGGGTAAAATTTTTCCAGAAGTCATTAAAGTAATAAATGAACTGAAAAAAAGGAATATTGAAATCTTTATAGCTTCTGGAGATCGTAAAAAATCATTAGAAGAATTGGCCAAATTTATTTCCATTCCCCACTCCAATGTATTTGGAACCGCTAGCACCAAGCGAAAGCAAGAGATCATAAAGGAATTAAAAGAAAAATACAAGGTCATGATGGTTGGAAATGGAGCTAATGATATATTGGCCTTTAAAGAAGCAGATATTGGTGTTTTAACTCTTCAACAAGACGAAGAAGTTCCTGAAAAAGTCTCCAATGCCTCAGACATTATAGTACATAATATAGAAGAAATCTTAGATATTGATTTCTAATTAGTCACCACCAAAATATCTAGGCCTTAAATAAATTTTAAATCTATAATAGTTTATTAATCATTCCTTGATTGATTATAATTCTTTTTAAGTTCTTCCACCAGTTTTTTCTCTTTTTCTTCATCATTGATCCATTCTTTAACTTCTCTCCAGACAATATTGCACTGATCATCAATAGTTTTTCCAACCACGCTACGAATGGCAATATCAACTTCTTTGCGCTCATTTTTATCTTTTGGATCAATTCCCGCTTCATTTAAAACCTTTTTCATATGTCTAAGATAGCAACTCATTTTATTAGTCCCCCTAATGGATTCTAAGATTATAATTTAAGTTAATGATTTAATAAATTAAAAAAAATCATTGTTAGATTATATTTGCTTTTGGAATAATAAATCATACTAGCAATAATAAATTGAATTAGTATAGATGAATTAGTAGAGGAAAAAATGGAAAAATATAGAGTGATATTTCAAGTGAATGAAGAAGACCCTTTTCGAGTTAATTTAGTTTTAAATAACATTAGAAATCTGATTGCTGATTTAGGTGAAGAAAATTTAGAAATAGAACTTGTGGCCTATTCTATAGGGGTTAAAATGTTTTTTAAAAATTCCCACTATGCAGACATTATATCTAGTTTGCTTAAAAAAGAAGTGATTTTTGCCGCATGTTTCAAATACCTTAAATTCTCTTAATATAAGTCCTGAAGAACTAATTAAAGGGATTGAAGTGGTACCTTCCGGAATTGGAGAGATAGTAAGAAAGCAAAAAGAAGAATGGATTTACATACGGCCGTGAATTAATCCCCAATAGAAGCTATTCCTCGCCAATCAATTTATTCCCCATAGTTTCAAAAAATAATATTCCTAAATAAGCTAGGGAACTGTATGAAGGAGTAATAAATGTTAAAAGCATGGCTAGGACTGCTAAAACTGGAAATATTAAATAACCGTAAAAACTTCTTTTATAAGCTTTTTTAGTCCATTTAAAACTTGTTAATCCCCAATTAACCGCATAATACCAGGTTATAAAAGCTAGTATTCCTATTATAAACATGTTGAAATGGAAGAATAACTCAGGAACTTGTAAATTACCATAATCCCCTATTAAAGACGTTGAAAATGGCACCAACACTACAAACATCAGCCAAATAATTGTTATCCTTAAAAGAATACCATCTGATTTGTCTATTCTATTAAATTCTCGATGATTTATTCTCCAAAAAACTGCCAGCAAAACAAAACTCATTCCATAAACAAAAAATTGAGGTATAGTAGAAATTAAAAAATTAATCATAGTAGCATTGGTCACTGGATCCGGAAAATTGGGGACCTCTAGAGTTAAAACTAGGAGAGTCATGGCTATGGCGAAAATACCATCGGCCAAAGTTTCTATACGACTGGTATCCATGAATTTTTCTTTTAAATCTTTTTTAACGCTTTTATCCAAGCATATCTCCCCTATTTATCTTAAAAGTTGTTTCTAGTTTAATTTCCCAGGCCATTTAATTTATATAAAACTTTTTTGCTTTTTAATACGGATTCATAGGAATTAAGCTCTATAATTCCAACTTTAAGATTTTTAATGAGATTTAAATCCAGAGATCCGTCACCTAATGGTAAATGCTGATCTTTGAGGCCGTTATTGTCACTTAAATGGTAATAAATGGTTTTGTTAATATTTAAAAATTCGGAAGGGACATCAGTAGTATTAGCATGGCCCATATCCACAGTGGCCTTACATCCACATTCATCCACCATGAATGCATGCTCTAAAGCACTATTACATAGATAAGTATATTTATTAGGCATATTCTCTATGGAAAAACATATTCCTCTGCTATCCGCATACTCAGAGCATTCCGTGAGATTTTCAACAGCGAAGTCAATGGCCATGAGTCTCACCCTCTCTTCTAAACGTCTAATCATGCCCGGGTGTGTGGTTATAGCTTTTGCTTCGATTTTAACAGCTAAATCAATCGTTTCTTCCATTTGTCTCCTGGTTTCCTCTCTTATTCCGGAGTTAATACTGGCCGGGTTTAAATCTACAGTCGGAGCATGCAGAAAAATATCCAGATCATATGATTGAAAAACTTCCAAGCTACCGCATTCTTCCAGGACGCTACGCGGCCAATAGGGCCCTTCACATAATATTTCCATGCATTGAAATCCATCCTGGGTTGCTTGATCAAGCATCATTTCAAAAGAATTCATAAAAAGAGCCAAACTAGAAAAGCCACACTTCATGTTATTATACTCCATCATTGATTGAATAGTCCTAATTGTGTTCTCTCACTTTCTCCATTAAAGATATATTCTTGTTTTTGAAGGTTATTTTTTTCTATTATTGATTAATAAACCATAAAATTTAATTTTATCTAGAAAATAAGAAAAGAAATTTTAATTCTTATTTTAATTTTAATTTTTATATTATTATTATATTAAAAAGTACTATTATCTATTACAAAAACAGATATATCAAAATTAATAGCAATATTTATATATCCGAATTTGTATTATTGAATATTACGAAAATAGATATATCCAAAATTAATATATCTAAATCTAGAATAGTAAATTGAAATCATCAAATATGAATTAATATTTGAATATGAGATGTTTAAGTGAATTAAATTAGTCTAAATAAATAAAAAACAGTTAAATTTAGAAATAAAATTAGGGGGGTAATGAAATTCTAGATGAAAATAAAAATAAAAGTCCTGATGAAAATTCAGAAGACTTAAACAAATCCTGTGAAGATTTTGACGATTCAGATAGTCAAAAATATGATAAAACATTTATAAAAACCTTTATGCGTGGATTTGGCAAAACAATAATTCTGGGAATGATAAAGAAGCATAGACTGCACGGTTATGAAATAATGACCAATATAAATAAATTTTATCTTTCTCATGACCTCTCTAAGAAAATGAAACCACTGGGGCCCAGCACAATATATCCCATATTACATGATCTTGAAAAAAAAGGTCTCATCACAGGAACCTGGGAATATCAGGGCAAGAGAAAGCTAAAATACTATGAAATAACTCCCGAAGGAGAAGCCACCATTCTCAGAATAAGAGACATTTTCGAAAATAATATCGCCAAGCTATGGGAAGATTTTTGGAATGATGAGATTTAATAATAAAATAAAGCTAGCCTCTGAGCTCATTAAAATTTAATTTAACAAACATTTGCTAGTTAATCTGTAAAAAAATAATTTTAAAATAAATAATTAAAATAATTATAAGCTAAAACACCGCACGGAGGTGTTAATAAATGAAATACGCAATAGAAACCTTCGATTTAACAAAAAAATTTGGTGATTTTCTAGCCGTGGATACCTTAAATATGAAAATTGAGAATAAATCAATTTTTGGATTTTTAGGGCCTAATGGAGCAGGAAAAACTACTACCATAAAAATGCTGACCTGTCTAGCTCAGCCAACAGGAGGAAGCGCTAATGTAGCTGGTTATGACATTAATGAGAGTCCTAATGAGGTTAGGCAAAAAATAGGAATGGTTCCTCAACTAGTGAGCCTTTATGGTGATCTTACTGTGCGAGAAAATGTGGAGTTATGTGCTGACTTTTATGGAATGCCTCGAGACCTTAAAGAGGTACGTATTGAAGAACTCATGGAACTGGTTGACATAAAATACGCTCAAAATAAGTTGGTTAGACAGCTTTCTGGTGGTCAGAAACAAAAAGTTTCTGTAGTGGCCAGTCTGGTGCATCAGCCAGATATTTTGTTCTTAGACGAGCCAACTATTGGACTGGATCCTACAACAAAAAGAGTCCTCTGGGATTTAATTACTGATTTGAATGAAAAAGGACATACCATAATACTCTGTTCTCACGATATGTATGAAGTAGAGCTTCTATGTGATAATGTGGGAATTATTAATCAAGGAACACTTGCTGCCTTTGACACTCCTCAGGGATTAAAAGATACCATGATAAGAGAAGAGGAAGATACTAAAAAGGCCAAATTAGGCACCATTATTGATAAAATAGAACAAGAAAATCCTATTGGTCAAGAAAGTTCATTTAAAGATTTGAAAGGAGCAGTAGCGGATCTTGAAAGAGAAAATGGGAAAACAAAACAAATGAGCATCATGGTCAGTAACCTGAATGATAAAATGGTAGATGAAATTCAAATGCTCCCCGTAGTATTTGAAGTAAGTAAACATCATTCCGGTCGAGTCATTATGGAAATGGATGAAAAATGTAAAACAGCTGTAAATGATGTTATATGGGCAGTTATGGAGAATAATGGGAACATAACTTCTATTTCAACTAAAGATCCCTCTTTGGAAGATGTATTTGTAAAAGTAACGGCTAAAGAGAAGGAGGAATAATATTGGAGACTAAAAAAGTAATGTGGATGCTCAAAAAGGATCTAATAGTCCTTTGGAGACATAAGCCTCGTTTAATGTCCCTCATACTTTTCCCGATCATCATGATAACCTTATTTGGTTATGGGATGGGTGGAACACTTGATAACATACCCATAGTGGTAGTTGATCAATCACACGGAGCAGTAACCGATCAGACATTAAATGCCATAAAAAATATGAGCTTGTATGATGTGAAGGGAATTATTAGTGATCCCGAGAAGGGTAGGGAGATGGTTGAGAGTGGACAGGTTAAAGCAGCCATCATATTGCCACCCAATTATGACAATCTTACCAGTCCACAGCCTCAAAGCGTAGTAATGTATGTTGACTCATCTGATCAGATGGCCAGTCAGGCCCTAATACCCACCACACAAGCATTATTCAGCAAAATTTCCGGCCAGCTCGGACTGGAAAAAATGCAGATGAATAGTAGTGGCTCAACCGCCAGTTCTCAGATTAGCCAGAGTGCCTCAAATCAGACAGGAATTCAGGTAAACACCAGTCAAGTATCTTCATCAGGGTCTGGAGGAATAGTAGCCAGCATACAAAACCTAGCAAATACCATTAATTTCCAGGTAGACAAGATTTATGGTGATATCAAATACATAGACTTCTTGGTACCTGCAGTTATAGCCATGACCGTCATGATGTCTTGTATGATGGGTATGGGGGAGTCCATTGCGGGTGAAAGAGAAAGAGGAGAACTAGCTCGTTTATTTATGACACCAACCAACGTTTCTACCGTGGTAGGTGGAAAAATTATATCCAAGTTGATAATTGAAACTGGAAGGGCGTTGATATTAATTGTGGCCGCCGTTATTCTCTTTGGAATAGTAATAAAGGGAAGTATGTGGCTCACGCTCTTACTACTGGTTCTAACAGCCCTATGTTTTGTAGGATTTGGAATAATGATATCCGCCCGAGTTTCTACTCAGGAAGATTATGTGCAAATGGTAATGCCATTTACCATGCCCATGATGTTTGTATCAGGAGTATTCTATCCACTAGCAACCATGCCCTGGATATTCCAGAAAATCGCATATTTAGTCCCCCTAACATACGCTAATGATGCACTAAGAGCAGTTATGCTTAAGGGCGCAAATTTAGGAGATGTATGGGTAGATGTTGCAGTTTTAATAGGTTTTACCCTATTATTCTTTGCCATGGGAGTTAGAAGTTTCAATAGAGACGTATAATAGAGATGTACCTATTATATCTCCCATTTTACGAATATGCTAATAAAATGATTAATGAATTAAATAAACCTGATTTAAGCCAGTTAAAAATTTAAGTCATAAATATCGCTGAATTTAGATTAAATTAAAAGTAAAAAATGGATATAAATTGATTAAATCAAAAATCTAATATTTTCCATTAGTATATTAATTGTGGTGAAAAAATATGTTTAAAAAGAGAAATGTCTTTATTGGACTACTCATAGCTTGTATCCTGATTGGTCCAGTGTCTGCTGCAGATTGGCAGATGTTTCACGAGAATCAAGAACACACCGGATTTTTAAAAGAGGCGGCCGATTTCACATCCCAAGTATGGTACTTCCCAGCAGGAGGACCAATACAATCATCCCCCGCCATATTGAATAAAATAATATTCTTTGGTTCAAATGCTGGAAATGTCTATGCTGTAGATATGGAAGATGGTACGAAATTATGGGATTATAAAACAGGCGGTGGGATAATTTCATCTCCAGCCATTCAAAATAAGACTTTGTTTATTGGTTCCACTGATGGTTACCTTTACTCCATAAATACTGATAATGGTGATGTTAACTGGAAATTCAAGACTGGGAACGCCATAGAGTCTTCTCCAGCAGTGGTGAATGATACAGTTTATGTAGGATCCGATGATGGCCGATTATATGCAGTAGATATAGAAAACGGGACAAAAACCTGGGAATTTGATACAGGTAATGCCGTAAAATCATCTCCTGTTGTAAACAATGAAACCATATATATAGGATCACAAAATGGAAAAATATTCAGTCTGGGAATAAATAATGGAAGCCAAAATTGGGCTTATACGTCAGGAGATGCTATACAATCTTCACCAGCATTTTACAACAATACAGTTTATGTTGGATCCAATGATGGAAATGTGTATGCTCTTGGTGCCGATAATGGTTCTTTAACCTGGAAATTTGATATGGGTAACAAAATAGCCTCTTCACCAACAATAGAATCTAATGAAAATAGTTTATTCATTGGTTCTGATGATGGGAATATGACTGCTCTTGATACCCGTGACGGAGCATTTAAATGGTCTTACAAAGCAGGCGGTGCCATAAAATCTACCGCGGCCCTTATGGACAATAAAATTGTTTTTGGATCAAATGATGGTACAGTCTACGTGGTCAATAAATATAGTGGTAAAGAAGAATGGTCTTACTCACCAGGTTATTATCTATTTAATTCAGCCATAACTTCTTCTCCAGTAGTATATGGGAAAACAGTTTATGCAGGAAGTACGGATGGTTATCTGTATGCATTAAATACTGATAAAGAACAAGGGCCAAGTTCAATTTTCACTTATTACACTTGGGGTGCAGTAATAGTGGTAATAGTTGGTCTTTTAGGACTAAGATCCGTATTAAACCGACGTAAAAATAAAAAAGAGTAATATGAGAAATAATAAAATTATTTTATTAAAATTCTCATTTCTTTTTTATGGAACTAATTTAAATCCTTTTTAATCTTTTTGTTTTTACAATTAAATTGCTAATAAACAATCCAATTAAGTAATTTAAATTAATAATATTCCTAGACTTATTATAGAAGTATTTGCGAGTATTGTAAAAAAATTATTCTTAAAAAGCTTAAGAAATTAGTAAAGATTATAGCTAATCATTAATTAATTAGCAAAATAAATTGAAAATAGAATGTTTATGTATAAAAAATTAATTAGAATAAATATTAATTATCTTTTTGAAGTAGTATCTCAATAGCCGAAACATTAGTGGCTGTTCCCTCGTTACCAATGATTTCCTCGGTGCTTATGTCAATATTCTGAACATCTATGTCTGTTATAAACCTGTTTCTTACTATCTCAGCAACATCCACGGCGCGACTAATGGCTCTTCCTCTAGCTTTCAGAACCACTTCATTACTTCCACCATTCATCTGGGTTACAACTGCTAAGACATAGTTCATTACGGGTTTGTTTCCAATGTATACAACATTTTCCTCTGACATCACTTTAACCTCCGAAAGAATGACTATTATTCTTTCAGTAACCCATTATTATATATATTTTGTGATATCCTTGCAAAAAAGAATAATACAGAAAATCTTGTTTAAAAAGCAGTATTGCGAGTCAAATACTGAAAATAAAATGATTTTAATTCTATTTAATCAGGTTAAAAAGGTTAAAATCTGATTTCAGAATGTATTCGTATTAAAACATTTAAAAAAATAGATTAAAATGGCCATTTAAATTAATTAAAACATTAAATTAATTTAAGAAGGATGGATGAACTAAAGACCATTGAATACAATTACCCATCCATCAATTTTTCCATTTAGATCTTTAGACGGATTTAAAGTTCCACTAATTTTTATTTTTACCCCCGCCTTATTTCTAATTAGTTCCTCTGAAAATTCTAATGGGCGGGCCATAGAAATATCTTCCCTATCTAAAAGGCCTAATTGGCCACTTATAGGATCTAAAACCTTCATGAGATCCATTCCAATTGCATCCTCTTTTAGCCATCCAGTGATGTCTTCTGCTTTAGAGTTTATCAATCTTACTTGTCTTTTCGAGTCAGTAGATATAATTGCGTCAGAAACATTTCTTAATATATTTTCCATCTGCTGCTGGTTTTTTATAAGGCGCAATTCCATTTTATGTTTGTAAAGTGTAATTTCAATTGCCGTATGGAGGTCACTATCATCAAAGGGCTTACTTAAGAAACTTGAATCTCCTTTAAGAATATATCCCGAAGGTTCTGTGATTTTAGCTCTTTCCACCGTACTTTCATCACTATAAGCAGTTAAATAAATGACTGGAATCCCAAATCTGCGCCTAATTTCTTGTGCGGCTTCAATACCATCCATTTTACCTTTTAAACGGATATCCATAATAATTATATCTGGTAAAAGCTCTTCTGCTTTCTTAATTGCTTCCTCACCAGTTGAAACCGCTGCTAAAACATCATAACCTAATTCTACAAGTCCTTCACTGATGTCATCTGCAGTTATACTTTCATCTTCTACAACCAATATTTTTGCACCGGCCATTTTATCTCTCCAATTGCACCTATAAGTGTTTATTACATTATATACAATTAAAAATTGACTTAAATATCTTTATTTGACAATAGAAAATTTATTACTAATTATTTATGTTTTAATCATATAACAATATATCTGTTTTTTTACTTTTATTTAGAATATAGAATCAAAATATAAACAAAAACACTAAAGAAGCTAAAAAATAAAAATAAATTAAGTAGTTAATAAAAATTGTAAATAGTTTAAGCGTTATGCGAAACTATTTTAATCTCAGCATTCTACCTAACAATCAAAATTTTGTTTATTGAATCTAAAACTGCTTCTACACTGGCCATGACCACATCGTCTCTGGTTGAACGTCCAGTAGCATTATTTCCATCAGTATCGCCCATTATGACAAATACTTCAGCGAGAGCATTAGTTCCACCAGTTATAGCATCTATATGATACTCTTGAAGTTCAATATCCAGAGTATCACTCATTAAACTCTGAATAGCATTAATGGCAGCATCTACCGGACCCACTCCTGTTTTAGCAGCAGATTTGATTTCATCGTGTATGCTGAGCTTTACTGTAGCCGTCGGCATTACATTTTCCCCAGTCATAACGGCGATTCCTTCCAGTTTAACTATCTCTTCCTTGGCTTTACCTAAAATAGTCACTGCAATGGCCTTTAAATCAGCATCAGTAACCTTTTTACCCTTATCTCCCAGAGTTTTAATCTGATCATAGACCGTACAGAACTGGTCTTCATTCATTTCAATACCATATTCATCTAATTTTGATCTAAGGGCATTGGCTCCAGTATGTTTTCCTAAAACAATTTTACGGGTGTGACCAACCATTTCAGGACTAATAGGCTCATATGTTTCTGCATTTTCCAGAATACCATGCACATGAATACCAGACTCATGAGCAAACGCATTTTCTCCTACAATAGCCTTGTTAGGTGGCATTTTTATCCCGGTGATTCTAGAGACAAATTCAGATAGATTGACTAGCTGCTGAGTTTTTATATCTAAAGGAAAATCATAACGAGCGATTAACACCATGACTACTTCTTCTAAAGAAGCATTTCCTGCCCTCTCACCCAGGCCATTTACGGTAGCATGTACTTGTTCTGCTCCAGCTTCCACTGCAGCCAGGGAATTTGCAACTGCCAGTCCAAAATCGTCATGACAGTGCACACTTATACTCGACTTAATAGTTTTTTTAAGTTCTTTAACCAGCCAGTTCATAGAACCTGGAATCATTACTCCTACCGTGTCGGGTACATTAATGAAATCAACCCCGGCCTCATCAACGGCTTGGTAAATTTCAGAAAGGTAGTCAAATTCAGTACGAGTAGCGTCTTCTGCAGAAAATTCAGCCACAATACCATGGTCCTTTATATAATCCACCGCATCCACCGCTTTACTTAAAATGTCTTCTTTACTCATTTTAAGCTTAAATTCCCTATGCAGGGGAGATGTACCAATAAATGTGTGAATATAATCAACTTCACAGTCTATTGCAGCATCCAGATCTCCTTTCAAAGTTCTTGCCAAACCACAAACCTGAGCATCCAGGCTCAGAGATAATATTTCACGAGCTGCTTCTTTCTCGCCTTCAGAAGCTGCAGGGAATCCAACTTCAATTGTTTTCACACCTAAATGGTCCAGCTTTTTAGCTATCCGTATCTTTTCATCCACGGTCAGGGCCACACCTGGTGTTTGTTCACCGTCTCTTAAGGTAGTATCAAATATTACTACCTCTTCCGGTAAATTCATGGTTTTTTTTACTTTCTCAATGTACATAAACATTCCTCTTTGGTTTGGCTAGGCTCAGAAAGAATCTGATCCTGTATTTGCTGATTTTCATCCTATAAATCATTAATTCAAATAAAGTAATGAAATAGGACAAAATTTCGTTTATAACAATTATAATTTCATCTTCTTATCTAATAAAAATATTTGCTGAAAAAAATGAGTTTATGCTAAAAATTAAGTTTGAAGAAAATAATTAATAAACAATTTAATTATTTAAACACCCATTATCAAGCTTAAAAAGTTTCTAAGTCCCGGAGATAGACCTAAAATAAATATGCTCAATTTTAAAGTATTTCTTATTGTTTTATCTTCTATACTAGTATCTATTATGTACAGAGCCGATAAAATAACTACTATTTTTAAAGGGAACATTACAAATGCCGTTCCCCACAAATTAGTTAAAGCACTGGGAAGAACATGCTGTTCCCAGTAACCATAATAGTCCACTGCCACATAAGTGGATGCCGCATCAAAAAAATGGGCTGAAAGTATTGTTAAGTTGAATTTTTCTTTTAGAAGATCCCATTTTCGTCCAATCAATGCAAATATTCCGGTGAATATCCCCCAAAAAATTAAAACATAGGCCATAGATGTGAAATTTATACTATGCACACTCAAAATATTGGGAATGCATATCAATACGCCCATTGTGAAAATAATGTACCTATAGTCATATTGAGTCTTTTTTTCCAGATAAATCGAGCCTAAAAGTGTTAATATTGTTATCAATCCAGTAAAAACATAAATACCCGGAGTTACCAGCCACAGCGTCAAAGGATAAATTCCATTATCCACCAGGGCCCGGGCACTTGATCCGAAGAATATAAATGGAATTAATGGAATAAAAAGATCTCCTGGATCTTTATCAATCCATTTAAACATTTTAATTATTACAATTACTACCAGGCCTAAAATTAATCCAAATATGATTGTATTGAAAAGCGTGTAGCCTGGGTGAAGATATAAAAAATTATTCTGGATGAATTGAGAAACAGAGTTCGAGAAAGAAGTGCCAATTTCCGCTTGCATAATTAATCTAATCTGTACTGTTTACATTTAATAATATCTCTTGGAATTTCATCCCAACTCGACAATGAGGATATGATGATTATGATGATTATGATGATAATAATTAAATTTCTGAGTTAAAAATTATAAATTCAATCTTATTTTTTTATTATAAGTTAAAACTGATAACTTATAAGTTATAATTTAGAACTTATAATCAATTTTTTTAAGAATCAAAGTAGAAAAAAATATTATTTAAAAGGTTAATTCGACGTGAATTAAATTTTAAGCCATTTTAGTGTGATTTATTTTATATTAGATTTATTTGATATTAAATAAAACATCGCAAATAAGTAAATAAAAAGTAAGACTTTTTTATAAATACTTAATATTCATAAACTCGCTTTATTTTTTTATTGATAACTTCTTTGAGTATCAATGGAAGTGGGGTTCTATCACCATAAACTGTGGTTTTTCCAGCTTTTAT
>JAHFBZ010000103.1 GCA_023249725.1 Methanobacteriaceae archaeon | reverse complement strand
TTTTGAATAATAATATTTTTAAATTAATTTTAAATTGATATCTTAATACTATAATCTCTTTAATTTATAAGCCATTTAATAAAATATTTGAATTTTAATATCTGAATTTCAATTAATAATATAGAATTGCAATTAACATAAATCTAATTTATTGTTATTCTAACTTACATTATATAATATCTAATTTTATAATATCAATGTTTACAAAACATGATCTAAATACTTGTTTTATAGGTTTACAAAAATTTTATTTAAATAAAATAAAATATACATTAAAATTATATTTAAGTAGAGCCCATTAAAATAATTATTAAACCAAAGTTAGTAGAAACTAGTTAAAATTCTAAAGTTAAATCCTAAATAAGTAAATGATATAATATCAAATGCAAAGTAACAATCAACTGTTTTAAACTGTTTTATTGATGTTCTCAAATTGAAGAAATATTTACTAGATGTCTGTGGTGAAAAATAATGGAATTATTGTGGTTTTATATAGCAGTTGTCCTGGCCATCAGTGATGAAATCCACAGCCGCGTATTTTGGAAAATTTTCTTTGATTTTTACGTTCTTTTCGCTGGAATTATACGAAAAGCAGTCTCATCCAATATTCGGATGTGGCTAATTCATGAAAGTATGGAGGCCTTTTTCCATTTTATTGTGCTTTCAGTAGTATTTTTCATCCCCCTAGGGTTATTATCCTTTCAAATAGGAATATTAGGGGCCTCAATCCACATGGTAATTGATATTTACCATGAATTGGTGGGAACCGATTATGGATGGCTTTACCACCGTGCATTGCACTTCACTATAGAGTCCCTATTCTTTATAATGATATTATCGGGAATGTAAGGAGAATAAATATTATAAATAAATATTATAAATTTAAATTCTAATTTAAGACCTAATTATTAATGAATTAATTAAAATATTATTTTTAAATTAGAATTAACTAGATTAAATTAGAATTATAATTAAATTCACAATTCAATAAAATGATTCATAAATATTATTAGATAATCTATTAGGAGAAATTAAATGCCAGTTATAACATTTGATTATAAAGATTTAGAAAAATTAGGCATTGAAATAAGCAAAGAAAAACTTATTGACATTTTACCCATGATGGGAAGCGATATTGAAGACTTTGATGATGAAAGCATTAAAGTAGAATTCTTTCCCAACCGACCAGACCAATTATCTGTAGAAGGAGTGGCTCGAAGCTTAAAGGGATTTTTAGGCATAGAAAAAGGAATGCCCATTTACCCAGTAAAAGATTCAGGCCTTGAAGTTTTTGTAGATGAGAAAATAACTAATATTCGCCCATATATCAGTTTTGCCCTCATAAAAAACATCAAAATGGATGAAAAAAAGTTAAAACAAATCATGGAATTCCAGGAAGATCTTCACTGGGTAATTGGTAGAGATAGGAAAAAAGTAGCCATTGGAATCCATAATTTAGATGTTATAGAAGGCCCATTTTATTATAATGCCATGGAAGGTAATGAAATCTGTTTCACACCCCTGGAGTCCATATCAGAAATGACACCCTTAGAAGTGATTCAGGAACATCCCAAAGGTGTGAAATACACCCATTTAATGGAAAAATTTGAAGCGTATCCAGTTATTAAGGATAAAAATAACAATGTCTTGTCCATGCCACCTATAATTAATGGTGAGCTTACTAAACTAACCGAAGAGACAGGAAATGTTCTGGTTGATGTGACTGGAACTGATCAAAAGGCAGTGGACTATGCCCTAAACATTATCTGTGCTTCCTTTGGAGAAGTTGGTGGGGAAATAGAATCACTGCAAATAGTCTATCCTGATCGAACTGTCATTACTCCAGATTTTACACCAAAAACTAAGAATTTAAGTGTGGGCAAAACATGCCAGTACAGTGGGCTGGATCTGGATGCTGAGCAAATTAAAGATTTAATTGCTAAAGCCAGGATGGATGCTGAAATAATTTCAGAAGACGAATTAATAGTTACTATTCCAGCTTACCGGGTTGATATCCTCCATGAAGCAGATTTAATTGAAAATGTGGCGGTGGAATATTGTTTCAATAATATTGAATCATATTTACCTGATATTGCCACCATAGCTAATGAAAACAAGTGGTACACCTCAGACAATTTATTAAGGGAAGTTATGGTGGGCCTGGGCTTCCAGGAAATTATGAGTCTAATGTTAACCAGTGAAGAAAAACATTACCATAATTTAAGGCTGGAAGAGGACGAAAGGGTGGAAGTTTCACAGCCTATTTCACAGGACCGGACCATGATTCGTAAAAGTCTTTTAAATGGATTAATAGAGTTTTTAGAAGATAATAAGCACGAGGAACTGCCACAAAGAATATTTGAAATTGGTGATGTTATTTACATTGATGAAGGAGCTGAAACCTGCACCAAAGTCAGTAAAAAAATAGCTGGGGCCATAATTCATTCCCATGCTAATTTCACAGAAATAAAATCTACCGTGGCCTCATTTTTAGAAAATACTGGCTACAAATTAAATATAGAACCCTTTGACCACCCTTCTTTTATAAATGGCCGCTGTGCTAAAGTGAATGGTGGGCAGATTGATGGAAAAAATAGTATTGAAGGTTTCTTTGGAGAAATACACCCCGAAGTCATAGTTAATTTCAATATGGAGTATCCAATTGTGGCCTTTGAGTTGGAATTAATTGGAAAGTAGATATTCATTGAAATTAATTATCTATAATTACTTATTTTTATCTATTTTATTTATTTTTTTAATTGAAAAAAGAAATTGAATAATAAATATTTAACATATTACTGGCCCATGATTGTAATTTTAACTTTTCTGTTTCGGGGGCCATCTAATTCTACAAAGAAAATACTCTGCCAGGTTCCTAAGTCTAAATATCCGTTTTCTATAGGTATAGACTGGCTTCCTCCCAGTAAAAATGACCTTAAGTGAGCTGCAGCATTATTATCGATTGTATTGTGGCCATAAGTCTCATTTTCAGGTACGATTTTCATTAAAATATTTTCAAAGTCTTTAATAAGACGGCTTTCATTTTCATTAATGACAATGGCCGAAGTGGAATGTCTGGTGAATATATTGAGCAATCCATTTTTTATTCCATGTTTTTTAACAATTTCAGCAATTTTAGAACTTATATCTATTATTTCCAGCCTTTTAGAAGTTTTAATATCAATTTCATCAGTGATAATTTTCATCAAATGCCTCTATTTGGATTTAATAATTTTTCTAATTTATTTTTCTAATTCATTCTAAAAAAATTTCTAATCAGTTCTAAATTGATTATTTTTCTAAAATTAAATTTATTTTTATTTTTTAATTCAATTACTCTTTTGTATTCTAGGGGATTTTCTATGCCCATATTTATTCACATCTAAAAATTTAATTGTTATTACTTGAATAAATATAGGTAAGTAAATCCAAAAAGGGGAGGGATTATTTGAAAAAATATCTGTTTTTGATTTTTATTTTAGGAGTAGTAGTTGCGGCATCCGGTTGTATTGGGAGTGGAGGAACCGGATCTGGAAATGTGATTAATGAAACACCAAAAGTAAGTGGATTTAATCAAGTTGCACTTGATGGTATCGGCACACTAATAATAACCCAGGGAAACACAGAATCATTGACTATAGAAGCAGAAGACAATGTAATTCCACATATAAAAACCACAGTTAAAGATAATAGGCTTCAAATTTCTTATGACAATGCAAGTACTCCAACACCAACTAAACCCGTGAAATTCCACTTAACTGTTAAAAATATAAGTTCTATAGATATTTCCGGGGCTGGGAAATTAAATGCGGATAATATAAGCACTGATAACTTAAATTTATTTGTGAATGGAGCGGCAGAGGGAAATTTAACAAATGTCAATATAAATACATTAGTTCTAACTATTTCTGGTGCTGGGAAAATTAATGCGAGTGGAAATGTAGATACCCAGACCATAACTATAAACGGAGCCGGTGAATTTAATGCTCCCTCCCTATTAAGTCAAAGTACAACAATTACTATAAATGGAGCAGGAAAAGCCACAGTAAATGCTACTAAAACGTTAAATGCCATAATAAATGGGGCCGGAGAAGTTAATTACTTTGGAAATCCTCAAATAACACAGCAAAACAATGGTGTAGGTAAAATAAATCATTTAGTAAATTAAAAATAGATAAAACTATTAAATAAAATTCTTTTTTTATTTCTTTTTATTTTTAAACTAAATTAATTTAAAATATTTTATCTTATTATTTTTAAAAAAAAATTTATACAAAATCAGAAAATTAAAAATGAATAAAAATTAAAATAAACTAATTTTAAAGTTTATTTTAAATTTATTAACTATCTATCAAATTATAATCCAAAGGACTTCTTTAGAAGATCTACATTAACAGATCCTGCTCTAAATAGTTCTCCAGTCCGCAGGTCGTTAATAACCACTTCAGCAGGGGCAAACATGCCTTTGTCTATTTTGTAGAAATCGTATTCCGCTTCTTTGAATATGTCATAGAATGGCTTTCCGTATCCTTCAGATGCAGAAGATGGTAATTGTTCAGTTAGTGCTTTAATATCGTCGCCTTCTTCAGATTCAATGTAGTAGTAAGTTCTTCCACCGAATAAAACAGCATCATTTGTTTTTCCCATAGCTTTAAGGCCGTCCGGGTCAACTGGTGCAATAGGAGCAATACCCGCAGCGAATTTCACTTTAGTGACATCAAAGTGAAGTGCTTCCAACATTTTGTAGGTACCGTTTTCTACAACTCTTCCTGCAATTTGGATGGAACCAACCAGGGAAGAAGTAGGGGCTACCAGGACAAAGACGTTTTCTGAGGATATACCACAATCTTCAGCAATTTTATCAGTGACATCAGTTCCAGGAAGTTTGTCCGCTTCTAAGGTTAAAATACCTATATCTGCATCGTCTTCGTATCCAATTTCTTTATAAGTTTCCGCAGGTTTTTTGGCCAGTGCACGGGCAGGTCCAGAACCTAAGGCAAAGAAGTCTCCTACACTTACAGACCATCCCGCTTTTTGTGCCCCTAAAGTAGAAATAGCTGGGGAATTGGTTTTAATTTTAACAGAGGGTAATGCAAAGCTTTCTGATAAGTCTCCAGGAATAGATATTCCTACTTCGGCCAGGCCTCCAAGACATACCAGAGTGTATAATTCTCCTGCCTTTAAACTACCAGATACGTTCACTCCACAGTCAATTACAGTAGAACCATTGTCCAATTTTTCTACTTTAATATTAAGCGAGTCAGCTTTTGCAATCATTTCATCTACGGTTTTTTTTGCTTCTAAGTTAACACTAACCATCTAAATTCACCTCAATAAGAATTTTGAATAAAAATTATTTTATCATCATGATTTTAGGAATTTTAATCTTAATTAGTTTACTATTTGATTTTATTAAAATTAATTTTTTTAAAAATAGAAAATGAAGAATAAAGTTTAAAATTTATTTTAGATAATTTAATTTGCACACTCAATAATTATGGGCCTCATTAAAATTAACCTCATAGATATGGGCACTAATGGAATGAATAGTGACCGAACCTAAGTCCAGGCCCACTTCCCCAGCAACATGCTGGGCCAGATAGGTTAAACCAACGGCATTAGGGAACCAGGCCCCATAAATATCATGGGATCTCCATAAAGCAGTGGTTTGAAGTTTATTATCTCGGATTTTAAAGTCCACTAGAATCATGCATGGTACTTCATCGCTTTTAGTATCCATATTAGGGTCCCAGGTAACTGAAATGGCCCTTCTTGATTCTTGACAATTTTTTAACCGTTCTATTGCTTCTTGAATTTGATCAACATCATTGAAATGTGCTCTTAGACGATTTCCATAGGTATATATAAATCCCTGGAGGTCAGCACTAATAAACTGTTCAGAATAAGTTTCTAACTTTTCTCCTCTCCAGAAATAGCCTTCAGGAACTCTTATATCTTTTATACCTGCCAATTTATCAGTTAAGTTATTAAGATAAAAATTATTTGATTGTGATTTCCCTAATGGATTTTTAATTGAAACCATAACATTTAAAAGTTCTTTGGTGAGAGAGCCTCTTTCATCCCTAATTTCGGCCCCTTCTTTCATAATTTTCTTGACCAACTTTTCCCAGCCCTCTGCAATCTCTGAAACTTCAATTAACACAGCCATTTATTTGCCTCCACTAATTATCATCCGCGATTATTTTTATAAAATTACTAAAGAAAATTTTACTACAAAAATTTATTGTAAGTTTAATTATAAATTTAATATTAAAATTTAAATCAATACAAATACTTTTTTTAATCTAAAAATACCTTTAATCCAATTAAGATAATGATTTAGTAGCTTCAACCATGTTTTTCAACTTGGAAAAGGCCGATTCGTATGTTAGCATCCTCATTCCACAGTCAGGATCCACTAACATATTTTCCTGGCCAATAATATCCATCCCCATCTTAATCAATTTTTTGATTTCATCCACAGATTCTATAGATTCTTTTTTGGTATCTACACTTCCAAATCCTATTTTTTTACCATAAAAACTACTTTGGCTTTCTAAAACTTGAACATTGCGAGCAATTCCTGCAAATTCACAGTCAATAATATCCACTTTAAATTTCAAAATTTTATCAAAAACCTGTTCCAAGTCCCCACAAACATGCATCGCAACAGGAACTTTTAAATCTCTAGAGATTATTTCTATCGCCTTGCGAGCGATGGCTACATTTACCATTCCTGTGGAAATAAAAGGCTCGTCTAGCTGGATTACCGACGCACCAGCGTCTTCCAGATATTTAGCTTCTTTTTTAAGGGCCTGGGCCATGTCCAGAATAGCTTTATCTTTTTTATCATTGCT